>QMPN01000039.1 GCA_003648575.1 Bacteroidota bacterium | reverse complement strand
TGTTTATATACCTGACCAAGAAAGTAAACTAAAAATCCCGGGACGTGGTACGGGGGACGGGGGACGCGGGTCGAGGGACGGGGAAAACCACTTTCATGTTCTTTATTCCACTGTTCTACTGTTCTACTGTTCCACTGTTCCACTGTTCTACCAGTTCTTTCAAAAGCTCTAGCCCATCAAATACTGACTTTACATTAAAGAATGACAGTGTGAGCCTTTCCTTGGCTTCTTTCATCCTGCATCTTCCCGGGTTGGCTTGAACAAACCTCAGGATGTTAGTAAACTCCTCCGATTGATAATACAGCGATTCCTGGTCTTTGATGAAATACGCTGTCAGGCGCTGGTTCCGCATAACGACCTTCTCGAATCCTGCTTTCTTTGCCAGCCACCTCATGCGGATGGCATTCATCAATCCGCTGACTTGTTTTGGGAGAGGGCCAAAGCGGTCGATGAGCTTTTCCTGATATGCCATGAGTGATTCCTCAGATTCTATGCTATCAAGTTCCTTATACAGGCTCAATCGTTCCCTGATGTTGGTGATATAATCATCAGGTATCAGCAGCTCTAGATCAGTTTCTATCTGGCAGTCTGTCACATAATCCCTGGGCTCTTCCTCCTCATAAACATCTTTAAATTCCTTGTCTTTCAGTTCCTGTATAGCTTCATCCAGGATGCGGTGGTACATCTCGAAGCCGATCTCGGAGATAAAGCCGCTTTGCTCACCTCCCAGGAGATTTCCGGCTCCCCGGATATCAAGGTCACGCATGGAAATGTTAAATCCGCTGCCCAATTCGGCAAACTCCTCTATCGCCCTCAAGCGTTGCCTGGCCTCCCTGGTGAGCCCCGACAATGGTGGTGTCAGGAGGTAGCAAAAGGCTTTTTTATTGGCCCTTCCTACCCTTCCGCGAAGCTGATGCAGGTCGCTCAGCCCAAAATGATGTGCATCGTTAATGATGATTGTATTTACATTGGGTATATCAAGGCCGGATTCGATAATAGTCGTTGCCAGCAGGATGTCATAATCCCCTTCTATGAAGTCAAGCATACGTCTTTCCAGCTCCTTCCCTTCCATCTGTCCGTGAACTACTGCAATCCGTACATTGGGCACGAAGCGACGGAGCATATGCTCTACATCCATAATATTTTGTACCCTGTTGTGAACAAAGAACACCTGTCCGCCCCGGGAGAGCTCATATTGTATCGCATCACGGATGGTATCCTCACTAAATGACCGTAATTCTGTCTGAATCGGATATCGGTTGGCGGGTGGTGTGTTAATAATCGACAGGTCGCGGGCACCCATCATGCTGAATTGCAAGGTACGTGGAATAGGTGTCGCCGTCAATGTAAGCGTATCCACCCCTATGCTCATTTGCTTGAGCCTCTCCTTGGCTGAGACCCCGAACTTCTGTTCCTCATCGATTATGAGCAACCCAAGGTCTTTGAAAACCAAATCTTTACTAATGAGCCGATGAGTCCCTATCAGGATATCGATCTCCCCCTCAGCGAGTTTCTTTATGGTTTCTTTCTGCTTTTTGGGCGGCTTAAAACGATTGATATAATCCACGTTGCAGGGCAGGTCTTTCAAGCGTTCGCTGAAGGTTTTGTAATGCTGTAATGCCAGTATAGTAGTTGGCACCAGTAAGGCCACCTGCTTACTTTCTGCCACAGCCTTAAAAGCAGCTCTGATGGCTATCTCTGTCTTTCCAAATCCTACATCACCGCATATCAGGCGATCCATGGGGAAAGAAGCCTCCATGTCTTTTTTCACATCCCTGGTGGCCTTCAGCTGATCAGGTGTATCCTCATAAAAGAAGGATGCTTCCAGTTCGGTTTGCAGGTAGGTGTCGGGGGAGAATGAAAAGCCTTCCGCGGCTTTTCGCTTTGCATATAAACGTATAAGGTCCCTGGCAATATCCTTGACCTTCTTTTTGGTCTTGCTTTTAAGTGTACTCCAGGCATTTGATCCAAGCTTATTGAGCTGGGGAACATGGCCCTCTTTGCCCGTATATTTGGCTATTCTGTGCAGCGAATGTATGCTCACATAGAGCAGGTCACTGTTCTTATAAACCAGGCGGATAGCTTCCTGTTCTTTCCCATTGTTGATGATCTTCTCCAGTCCGTCGAATCGCCCAACACCGTGATCGATATGGGTCACAAAGTCGCCCTGCTTGAGATCATTCAAATCTCGTATCGACAGGGTTTCCTTTTTACTGAAACTTTCCCTGAGCCTGAACTTATGGTACCTTTCAAATATCTGATGGTCAGTATAACAGACAAGCTTCGCCTGCCGGTCGATGAAGCCCTCATAAAGGGAGATATTCATGGTGTCGAAGGCAGGACGCTCCTTTGTTTTTGTCCTGAAAGAGATGTCCTCAAATATAGTGTGCAGGCGCTCCAGCTGCTTTGGATTCGATGAGAGGATCAGCTTACTGAATGTATTTGCAGTATGACCCTGCAGGTCACCCGCCAGGAGGTCAAAATTCTTATTAAAAGAAGGCTGAGGAATGATATCAGCTTCAATCACAAAAAAGCCATCACCCGGAGAGCGTTTTGAGAATCCCACGAGCGGGAACTCGCCCAATCCCGACAGCCACTCGCTTCCAGTCTGGAAGAGATCTTCCACTTTACCATCCGCTGGCATGTCATCCTGTGATTCTATCACTTTCACTGCTTTCTTATACTCCTCATCGATACGGTCGCGTGAAAAAGTGGTATCCTCCACCCAGATCACGGCATCGTCAGGTAGTAAGGCCTGCAGGTTTTCCCTTTTATGCTCGATGCGCCTGTCGTTGAGGTCAGGGATGATGGCCACCCTGCTGAGCTTGTCAACTGATAGCTGGTTCTCAGGGTCGAAAGAGCGAAGTGAAGCTACATTGTCGCCCAGAAATTCTATCCTGTAAGGAAAATCATTGGAATATGAGAACACATCAAGAATACCTCCACGAACGGCATATTGACCGGGACCGATCACAAAATCTTCACGCTCAAAATGCTGCTCATCCAGAAAATCTATCAGCTCATCCATGTCCAGCTTATCATCGAGCTTGATCCTGAAGGTGCTTTTAGAGAGAAAAGAACGCGTTACCAGTTTTTCGGCAAGAGCCTCCGGATAAGTTATGATGATCTTGGTCGACACCTGTGAAGAAAGCTTTCCAACCGCCTGTGAGCGTTCCAGTGCATTGGTGTTGTCGGTGTGGGCCAGGTCATATGATTTCGTGTATGAAGTGGGAAAGAAAAGTACCTTCTTACGCTGAAAACTGCCCTCTTTCTCGTCGAAGAGGCTTTCCAGATCATTGAAAAAATAGGCCGCCTGCTCCTTTTCATTCAGAATGAAGAGGTGTGTCCCTTTCAGCTTTGAGGTCACTGCTGCCGAGAGGGCTGCAATAGATGAACCTGCCAGCCCTTTCACCCACAAACCCTGCCGGGATCCACCAGCAAGATGCTTGATCACTCCGGAAGCCAGTGGCGCGGAGGCATATTGATCGAGAAATTCGTCAACTTTCATTACAATCTGACTTGAATTCAGGCGTTATTTTTTAATCCGGCAACGGTGGGCAAAGATAGCGTATTTGATTATATTTGCCCTTAGAGGGTTGAGGGTTGAGTTTTAAGGGTTGAGTGTGGTTTTGAAGTGGCGATAATGCAAAATTTATGAAGGTATTTAAATTCGGTGGTGCATCGGTTAAGGATGCTGACTCGGTCAGGAACATTCCGACAATTCTATCCAGGTATCAGGAGGAGGAGTTGGTGATCATCGTATCTGCTATGGGAAAGACTACCAATGCCCTCGAAACTCTGACAGATGCAGCCTATAAGCAGGGCCAGGAAACAGACGAGATATTCAAGGACTTGTACAACTATCATCTAGAGATCATCAAGGAGCTTTTCCCTGATCAAAACCATGACATTTATACACATCTGGACGAGCTCTTCAAGGCCTTGAAGATGTGGCTCGTTATTCTGGCCAACCCGGAGCGGGAACACCCTTATGATCTTTACTACGACCAGATTGTCCCGACAGGAGAACTGCTCTCGACCAGGATCATCAGCTCTTTTTTGAATGAAATGGGGCTTGAGAATACCTGGCTGGATGCACGGGATCTGATCATGACCGACAGCACACACAGGGCTGCAATAATTGATTGGGAAAAGACCCGGCAAAAAGTAGGTGAAGCTGTAAAAGATAAGATCAGCATATCGCAGGGATTTATCGGTAGTGACGGCAGCTTTACCACCAGTTTAGGCAGGGAAGGATCTGATTTTTCCGCAGCCATATTTGCTAACGTACTTGATGCCGAAGAGGTGGTTGTATGGAAAGATGTACCCGGCTATCTGAATGCAGACCCAAGGTATTTCAAGGATACTGTAAAGCTGGATAAGATCTCTTATGCCGAATCTATCGAACTTGCTTTTTATGGAGCAAAGATCATACATCCCAAGACCATCAGGCCACTAAAAAATAAAGATATCCCACTGATAGTCAAATCGTTTCTCGATCCTGAGGCTGAAGGCTCTGTCATCCATAATGACCTGAGTTCCGATGCGCTCGTCCCTTCATGTATTATCAAGAAGGAGCAGGTATTGATATCCATTTCTTCCCGCGATTTTTCTTTCATCGCCGCAGACATGCTCCACCATATTTTTGGCATCTTCACCAGGCACCGTTGCGGCATCAACCTGATGCAAAACTCCGCCATCAGCTTCTCTGTATGTGTCGATCAGAGCACCCGTCTTCAGGCACTCATGGAAGAACTCCAGGAAGATTTCCGTGTGAAATACAATGACGGATTGCAACTGATCACGATCAGGCATTACGATAAGCCAAGCATTGGCCGCCTCACCGAAAATAAAGAAATACTGCTTGAGCAACGCAGCAGGCTAACCGTGCAGATGGTGGTCAAATAGGTACTGGGGGCTGGGGACTGGGTTTCTATTTCCCACGGACCCCCGTACCACGTACCAAAGAATATTTATCTTAATTTTACAGCATTAAATTTGAAACCTATGAGTGGAAGTATTGCTATTGTATGTGGAGGTGGTCCTGCGCCGGGAATCAACTCTGTAATAAGTTCTGTATCGAAAGTATTTCTGAAAGATGGTTACCGTGTGATCGGATTGCATGGCGGTTATAAAAGCCTGTTTTCTGAGGAAGCGGTTTTCCAGGATATCGATTTTGCCTTTGCCGATGATATTCGTGGCAGAGGGGGGTCAGCCCTTCAGATGAGCCGTCATAAGCCAACAGATGATGAGTTCAGCACAGACTTTTTTGTCAAGTATGACGTTGAGTTGCTTGTGACTATTGGCGGCGACGATACTGCTTCCACAGCGAACAGGATCTCCAAGTTCCTCAAGAGCAAGAATGTAAGCATACAGAATATCCATGTTCCCAAAACCATCGACAACGACCTGCCATTGCCGGAAGGCCAGCCAACTTTTGGCTACCAGTCGGCCAAGGAAGCCGGTGTCAAGATTGTACAGACGGTATATGAAGATGCACGTACCAGTGGAAACTGGTTTATTATTTCAGCCATGGGCCGCGAGGCCGGGCACCTTGCCTTCGGGATCGGGACAGCGGTGCACTCTCCTATGATCATCATCCCTGAGATGTTCAATAATGTCCCTATCACTTTTGATGCCATCATGAAGCTGGTGATCTCTACCATCGTAAAACGAAAAATACTGGGCATCCCATACGGTATCGTGATCATCAGTGAAGGTGTATTTCATTTCATGTCGGATGAAGAGATCAAAGCCTGCGGCATCCACTTTACATATGATGACCACGGGCATCCGGAGCTGGGCAACGTTAGCAAGGCACACATCTTCAACATCTTGCTGCAGGAAAAACTCAGAGAGATCAAGCTCGACGTAAAAAGCCGACCCGTGGAACTGGGTTATGAAGTTCGTTGTGTCAACCCTATCGCCTTCGACCTGATGTACTGTTCATTGCTCGGCATGGGTGTAAAGCAGCTTTTCGACAAAGGGCACACAGGATGCATGGTTACCTCCGATCCCAAGGGCGATATCCATCCGCTCTTCCTTGAGGATGTAACGAATGACCTGGGTAAGGTAGAGCCTCGATTGGTTAACATGAAATCACAAACCGCCGACCTGGTATTTAATCAGAGCCTGCAATACATCACTCCCGGCGACTATGAGCAAGCCAAAGAGTTTGTCGATTTTCCCGAACACTTTGATTTCAGGAAAGTGCTGAAGTGGTAAGTTGGTTGAATTAGTTGAATCGGTTGAATCGGGATATGGCTCCAGAGGAGCCAAATATCATTAGACAAATGAGATTTAGAATATGATTAGCACCCCGAGGGGGTGCAATATTCTAATTAGGAGGACTGAATTCTGCCAGGATCTTATCGGCGATCACCTCCGCCAGTTTCTTCTTCGACTCATGGGTCCAGCCGGCAATGTGGGGTGAGAGAATCACCTTGTCGGAAGCGATCAAGGCCCTAAAGGCATCCGGCAATTCATCATCCAGGAGGTTTTCGAACGAAAGCTTTTCATACTCCAGCACATCGAGTGCAGCTCCCGTCACTTTTCCGGATTGAAGTGCGTCAACCAGATTAGAAGTATGTACACAATGTCCACGTGAAGTGTTGATCAGGATGATATTTTTTTCGAATTTGCTGAAGTAATCTTTATCTGCAAGGGATCGGGTCTCATCGGTAAGCGGGACATGCAGACTAAGAACGTCAGCTTCGCTGAAAATCCGCTCCATATTACACTCTGTAACAAAGTTGTCGGAAAAGCCTGACTTGTACTTATCATATGCAAGCACAGTGCAATCGAAGCCAGAGAGTTTCTTTGCAAAAGCGCCACCGGTATTTCCATATCCGATGATGCCGACCGTCCTGCCTTCCAGTTCAATGCCCCTGTTTTCCTCACGTCTCCAAATACCCTTTCTTACCTCATGATCAGCGATAAACAGGCGGTTCATCAGCACCAATAGCATGCCCATGGCGTGTTCACCAACAGCATTCCGATTCCCTTCCGGGGCATTGAAACAACGGATTCCATGCGACTTACAATAATCTACATCGATGCCTTCCATCCCGGCCCCTACCCTTCCTATGAAAGCAAGTTTCTTTGCCAGGGTGAGCACATCCTTATCGAGCCTGAAGCGGCTCCTCACAATGATGCCCGAATATTCACCAATAATATGCTTTAAATGAGGCAGTGTCAGCTCATCGAAATAATCGCAACGAAAACCGGCATCCGCCAGTCGTTGCTCCAGGATATGATGGTTGGCGTCAAGTAGAAGAACTTTATTATTAATGGTATCCCGGGTCATTACTAATTGTTAATGAATGAATCGTTCCAGATGATTCCCTTGAGCAAAATTTTAAACTCTTTGCCGGCACGGGTGATCATTTCCCCGCTCTTAGGAAATTTCATTTTTGGCTTGTCAAGGATCTCACTGATCTCCGGCGGACAGGCAAACATATCGCCTGTTGCGGTAGCTGTCTTGTTTTCGAAAACAGAACGCGCCGTTATTGGGATCTCATATAATACCTTTCCGCTTGCCTGATCGATATATTTCAGTTTGCCCTTGATCACGGCAGTTTTTATCTGGTAGATCTCCGTGATCTTGCACTTATTGAAATCGGGGTGTTTCTTATCTTCCTCAAACTTTGCAGGATCATCATACGTGGCAGCATAGCTCTCGGGATTCTTGTGAGAAGCAGTATATTCCTTTTCGTTCACCGTCCCCGGGGTGGCATTCACTGAATTGATATCTACAGCAAGCACCAGTGAATAATGTTGGCCGGGCTCTGCCTTGACGATATAATCAAGGTATTGTTTTTCCCTGTATGTCAGAGCCATTTCCTCCATACTGGCAATAAAATCGGGAGAAAGGCTGGCATCACTCCGGTTGTTGATCTCCATTCGAGCCAGGTTGGCACTGCCTCCGATCGCCCTCCGCATCAAGATTTCAACATCCTGATAGTCCGGATATAGCTTTGTAACCAGAAGCAACTCTGAATATGCCTGTCCGGCATCAGCTTTTTTACCGCTCTTCAGGAGACTGACCGAATGGGCATACAGGTATGCTGCCGCATTTTGCCGCGATGCTTCCAGGTCAGTGCTATGGTCAGTCAGCTGGATATTTACCATATCCTGTGTGAGCATTTCGCTGATACGGGAAACGGTGGTATAGCGCATTTGAAGGTCAGCATAGTTCACGAAAACATCGAACCACATCGCCGGCTGGCGGCTTCCTTTTAGTTCCAGGATCTTATTCAGATTAATCTCGTTGGCCGCCTCGAAAGCATGTTTGAGGGAAGCATAGAGCTCATCTTTTTTGCCCTTTCCGGCTTCCAGTTTATCCACACAAATCTCAATTGCGTCGTCATATTCGCCTTTGCTGATCAATTTCTCGGGCGACTGAGCGAGAAGCAATACAGGAAATGCCAGTATGAGAAGTAAAAAGTGTTTCTTCATCATCCTAAGTGTTACAGGTTTACAAATATAAGACTTGTTATGGAAAAATCACTCACCATAAAAGCAAGGAAATAAATACCAATTCCTTGCCAAAGTCACAGGGTATTAAAATTTACCGTAATTTCGTCAGTACGTCTTGAACCGGGGATTTATGCGAATGTGGAACTTTCTTGTCAGACTTATACTCCGAAACAGGCTTACTAACCTGATCGTGATCCTGCTGATCACCATTTTCATGGGATGGCAGGCCACCAAGGTGAAGATGTCGTACGAGATGGTGCGCATGCTCCCTGAATCTGACTCTACCAGCATTGCTTACGAAGAATTTAAAAACCTGTTTGGGCAGGACGGCAGCGTTATGTTCGTTGGCCTGCAGGACGAGAGAATATACAAGCTGGAGGAATTTAACGACTGGTATAAGCTCTCGTGGGAGATTCGTGAAATTGATGGTGTAGAGGAGGTCCTCTCTATTGGAAAGATCTATAACCTGACTAAAAACGACAGCACCGGCTTGCTGGAATTTAAGCCGGTGATCCAGGAAAAGCCCGAGCATCAGCAAGAGCTTGACAGTCTGCGCAATGTGATCTTTTCCCTTCCCTTCTACGATGGGTTCCTGTACAATGAAAACAAGGATGTGACCATGATCATGGTCACCCTCGACAAGAATAAACTGAATACCAAGAGCAGGGACAAACTCATTGCCGACATCCAGGCCCTGGTAGACGAGTTCGGTGAAGAGTATGATCAGGAAATGCGATATTCCGGACTGCCGTATATCCGGACCATCACCACAAAAAAGGTGCAAAAGGAATTGTATTTCTTCATAGTGATGGCCCTGATCATCGCCTCGGCCATATTGCTCCTTTTCTTCCGCTCCGGAAAAGCGGTATTCTTTACCATGCTGATCGTAGGCATTACCGTGATCTGGGTTATGGGAACCATTTCGCTCTTCCAGTATAAGATCACCCTGCTCACAGGCATATTGCCACCCTTGCTGGTGGTAATCGTGGTGGAAAACTGTATCTTCCTGCTCAACAAATACCATAACGAATACCTCTTGCATGGCAACAAGGTGAAAGCCCTTTCAAGGGTGGTAACGCGTATTGGCAATGCCAACCTCCTTACCAACACCACTACGGCAGTAGGGTTTGCGGCCTTTATCGTTACGGGAAATAAGATCCTTACTGAGTTTGGGATCATTGCTTCCATCAACATCATGTTTGCCTATATCCTCTCGCTCGTCCTGATCCCGATCTTTTTCAGCTATCTGGCCCCGCCAAAGTCGAGGCACACCAAGCATATGGACAGGTCGCTGGTTTCAAGGATCATCACCTGGATCGTCGGGATCGTCCAGAGCAGGAGAAGGATCATCTATATCTTTACCATCATACTGGTAACGATCGGTATTTATGGTGTAACCAGGCTGCAGACAACGGGCAATATAGTAGACGATATCTCGAAAAAAGACAAGCTGTATAAGGACCTGATGTTCTTCGAAGAACATTTTAAGGGAGTGATGCCCCTGGAGATCTCCATCGATTCCAAAACCGAAAACGGTGTCTTTGCCAATAAAGGAAAGACATTATACAAGATCAGGAGGCTGCACAGGCTAATAGAAAAGGATTCCGTGTTCTCAAAATACCTCTCCCGTCCACTTTCCGTAGTCGATGGTATCAGTTTCCTTTACCAGGCCCATCGTGGTGGGGAAGCCAGGTACTTTGTCTTGCCTCCTCCAACCGGTTTGGCCGACCTGAACGCATATACTTCGGGCATGGAAAAATCAGGTGAAAACAATCCCTTTCATTCCTTCATCGACAGTACGAACAGGATCACCAGGGTGAGTATTCAGATGGCCAATATAGGCACTAAAGAGATCCAGAAGCTCACTGAAAGGCTGAGGCCCGAGATTGACAAGATCTTTCCTCCTGCTGAATACAAGGTGGTACTCACGGGCACCAGTGTCGTTTTCCTGGAAGGAAGCAGCTACCTGGTAAAGAACCTGCTAACCAGTCTCTTGCTGGCCCTGGCGGTGATCTCCCTTCTCATGGCCTTGCTCTTTACCTCGGCGAGGATGATCGTGATCTCACTCATACCGCAGCTGATCCCGCAGCTTATGACCGCTGCCCTCATGGGCTACCTGGAAATTCCCATAAAGCCATCTACCATACTGATCTTCAGTATTGCTCTGGGCATTTCAGTGGATAATGCCATTCACTTCCTATCGAGATACAGGCTGCAGTTGAAGCTTAACAATTGGAATATCAAGCCATCGGTTATCGCGGCCCTGAGTGAGACCGGTTACAGCATGATCTATTCTTCCGTAGTACTATTCTTCGGATTTGGTATTTTCATCCTGTCATCTTTTGGCGGCACCGAAGCCCTGGGATACCTCATACCCTTCACCCTGCTGATGGCATTGTTGTCGAACCTTTTCTTCCTTCCTTCCTTGCTATTGAGCCTCGATAAGTATATCACTACCAAGAGCTTCCGCGAGCCATTTCTTGAAATCTTTGATGAGGAGGATGATATTGAGCTCGACGAGCTTCAGATCGAGCCTCCTGAGCCCGCTGACACTTCCCAATAATTTGCATTTTTGTTTTTTTGCTTAATTCCGTATCTTTATCTCGCGAGACACATAATTTATACGCCAATGAAAGGAATCATTCTTGCCGGTGGATCCGGCACCAGGCTTTATCCTATCAGCATTGCTACCAGCAAACAGCTGATGCCGGTATACGATAAACCAATGATATATTACCCACTGTCGATACTCATGATGGCCGGGATAAGAGACATTTTGATCATCTCCACACCTGAAGACCAGTCGAGCTTTCAGCGCCTGCTGGGAGATGGAAAGAAGCTCGGTTGCAACTTCAGCTATGCCAAGCAGGAGATTCCGAATGGCCTTGCACAGGCATTTGTGATCGGAGAAGAATTCGTTGGCAACGACAAGGTGGCCCTTGTCCTGGGCGACAATATTTTTTATGGCGCGGGCATACAGGCCCTCTTCGAGGAGAAGAATGATCCAGATGGTGGGGTGATCTTCGCATACCATGTTTCCGATCCCAAACGTTATGGTGTAGTAGAGTTTGATGACGACCGCATGGCTGTATCCATTGAAGAGAAGCCGGAACATCCAAAATCCAATTATGCCGTTCCCGGCCTGTACTTTTTTGATAACTCAGTGATAGATGTAGCTAAAAATATTGCTCCCAGTGCGCGTGGAGAATATGAGATCACCGATGTGATCAAGCACTACCTGGAAGCCGGAAAGCTTCAAGTTGGGATATTGGGCAGAGGGACAGCATGGCTCGATACCGGCACATTCACCAGCCTCTTGCAGGCAGGACAGTTTGTACAGGTAGTGGAAGAACGCCAGGGACTGAAGGTCGGCTGTATCGAAGAAGTAGCCTATAATATGGACTTCATCGACGCAGAAGCACTTCGGAAAATTGCCGAGCCATTATTAAAAAGCGGATACGGGCAATACCTGCTGAACATATTAGAATAAAAACCTGAAAATACGATGTATACTTACGAACAACTCCTGGAAAAATACAGCCTCTCTCTGGAGAAGGAATCCTTTTCCGGCCAGCCTGTTGAGCTTTATGATCCTATCACTTACATGATGCAATTGGGCGGCAAGCGGATAAGACCGGTGCTTTTGTTAATGGCCTGCGATGCCTTTGGCGGTGATACTGATACTGCTATGCCCGCTGCCCATGCCGTTGAAATGTTCCACAACTTTACCCTTGTTCATGACGACATCATGGACGGTGCCAAGATCAGACGCGGTAAAGAAACCATCTGGAACATCTGGGGCGAAGATACTGCCATACTTGTGGGCGATACCATGTTTGCCATGGCTATTGAGTACCTGCTAAAAACAGATCATCCCCTAAGCAAGGATATGCTCGCATGCTTCCTCAAGGTGACCAAAGAAGTTTGTGAAGGGCAACAACTCGATATGAACTTCGAAGAATCAGAAGATACCAGCATACCCGACTACCTGGGCATGATCCGTCTGAAAACTGCCGTGCTGCTGGCTAGCTCGCTAAAAATGGGGGCCATGCTGGCAGGAGCAGGAGAAAAAGATCTGGAAAACATCTATGATTTTGGGATCAACACAGGCCTGGCATTTCAACTGAAAGATGACCTCCTTGATGTTTTTGGAACAGTTGACAAATTTGGGAAGATGCCTGGAGGGGATATTCTTTCTGACAAGAAGACATTCCTGCTGCTCAAAGCACTGACCATTGCCGGTGAAGACGATAAAAAGATCATCGAAGATAATATCCGTGAAGGAGAAGAAGATCCTGAACAGAAGATCATGGATATCACCTCCCTTTACAGCAAGCTTAATCTCGACAAGATCACTCTTACTGAGATGGAGCGCCACTTCGAGCGCGCCGAGTACCACCTTGAACTGCTCAGCCTCCCGGTAGAAAAGACAGCGGAATTGCTGTCAATAGCGAAGAAGATGATGTATAGAGATCATTAGACACTAAGAATGAATAATGATTATATCCTAATGATGAATGTCCCTCCTATGCTAACCGCGTGCCGCCATAGCTTCAGCGGTGGCGCAAGCTTCGGAGGGTGAAAAGATTGGTAGTGAAGAAATTTGAGCTATTCTGGATTCAGTATTCTGAAATGCCAATCTCCACTAATCATTAATCATTAGGATCTCATCATTCAGGAAGGATTTCTCATGGCGTCCTGTTCTTCCTTCAGCGTCTCCATTTCCAAACTCAAGTTTTCCCAGGATTGCATTTCTTTTTCAAGCGAAGTTTTCAAAGTGTTGTATTTCTTAAATACTTCCGGATCTTTCAGGGCTTCTTTATGTTGTTCGGGGTCCATGAGGATGGTATCCATCTCTGATATATTGTTTTCTATTTCCCCTATCTTTTTCTCTGATTTTCTGATCTGTGTATTCAACTTACGGATCTCACGATCGAGCTGCTTGCTGCGCTCATAAACCGCCTTGTTCTTTGAAGCATCCTTTTGTTTCGAGCTTCCGGCCGTGCTCTTTTGTTCCAGCTCACGAAGGCTTTTCAGCTTCTTAAAATGCATGAAGTCATAAATATCGCCCAGGTATTCCTGCACTCCTTTCTTCCTGAATTCGAACACTTTATTGCTCAGCCCCTGCAGGAAGTCACGATCATGGGAAACGATGATCAGGGTGCCATCGTATTGTAGCAGGGCACTCTTGAGGATATCCTTGGAACGCATGTCGAGATGGTTGGTAGGCTCATCAAGTATCATCAGGTTGGATGGCTTGAGCAGCAGCCTGGCCAGTGACAGCCTCGACTTCTCTCCTCCCGACAAGACCTTAACCTTCTTATCGATATCTTCGCCCGAGAAGAGAAATCCGCCCAGCAGACTCCTTACCTGGCTACGCATGTCGCCGGTGGCCTCATCATCGATGGTTTCGAAAACAGTTCTGTTGCCGTCCAGCATTTCAGCCTGGTCCTGTGCGTAGTAAGCAATCTGAACATTATGCCCGAATTTCAGTTCACCACTATATTCCAGCAAGCCCATGATTACCTTTGAAAGCGTGGTTTTCCCTTCTCCATTCTTACCGACAAAGGCTACACGGTCGCCTTTTATAACAGACAGGTCAACCTTTCTAAGCACCACATTGCTTCCATAAGCCTTGCCCAATTCTTTGCATTCAATCACCACCTTTCCCGAGCGCGGTGCAGGCGGAAACTTAAAATGTATGGCAGCATTCTCAAAACTTTCTATCTCAACCGTATCCATTTTATCAAGCATCTTGATCTTGGATTGCACCTGCCGTGATTTTGTATTCTTATAGCGGAAACGCTCGATGAAACGCTCCACCTGGCGGATCTGTTTTTGCTGATTGTTGTATGTAGCCAGCTGCTGTTCGAGGCGTTCTTCCCTCAGCTGCACATATTCAGTATAGGCCGCCTTATAATCGAAAATCCGCTCATCGCTGATCTCTATGGTACGGTTGCACAGGTTATCGAGGAATGCACGGTCGTGAGAAACGAGTACAACTGCCCCAAAATAGTTGCCCAGAAAATCTTCGAACCACTGAATGGATTCTATGTCGAGATGGTTGGTAGGTTCATCGAGGAGTATGAGGTCGGGCTTGCGGAGCAGTATCTTAGCGATCTCTATACGCATCTGCCAGCCATAGCTGAATTCTGCCAACGGACGGTAAAAGTCCTCACGCTTAAAGCCCAGGCCGGCCAGTACCTTCTCTACATCGGCATCCATGGAGGCTCCACCCAGCATCTGGAACTTCTCATTGGCTTCCGACATGCCGGTGATCAGCTTATTATATGCAGCAGATTCATAATCATCTCTGTGCGCAATCTCTTCACCATATCGATCGATATCGCGTTTCAGGGCCAGGATCTCATCAAAAGCGACACTGGTTTCATCGTATATCGTCTTATCGCTCACCAGCTCCATCTCCTGCGGAAGGTATCCTATACGGGCGGTAGAAGGGATCACCACATCACCGGTTTCCGGTGATTGCATATCGGCCAGTATCCTAAGCAGCGTGGTCTTACCCGAACCATTGTGGCCCACCAGCCCCACGCGGTCTTTCTTGTTGATAATAAAAGACACGTTGCGGAAAAGGTAGTTTCCGGAATAATGTATGGCCAGGTCACTTACGGAGTACATCGAATAACAGGCATTATTTGCTTCGGGCAAATTTAGTTAAAACAATGATACTGGATGCTGGATGCTGGCAGGAATGATTATATCCTAATGATTAGTGATTAGTGGAGATTTGTAGTTGTGATAGATGAATCCAGAATGATTAGAATCTCTTCATTACCAATCATCAATAATCATTAGGATTTAATCACTATTCATTCAAGCGCTTTAGCGCGCCACAACGATTTTCTTCACAAATTCTCCCTGCTCTGTATCTATCCTGATCAGGTAGATTCCAGGCTCATAGCCGGATACATCCAGGCTGAAGTGTTTTACACCTATTTTCTCGTTACAGAACAGTTTCCGGCCGCTGAGGTCGAGGAGGCAGAACATTTGCATTTCCTCCCGGCTCTGTATTGTAATCATTTCTGAAACAGGGTTAGGATATACAAGAAGACCGTCGGTGAGTGTAATATCTTCGATTCCCATTATAACCCAGCAAGCCTCATTAGACTCTGGCTCACAATTTTCATATACAGCGGATACATAGTAGCACTGAATAGAGCCATTTGCAAATGGATTCTCAACTACATGCAGGTAAGTAGTATCCTCAGTGAATTCGAGGAAGTTATAACCAGCACCGTCTTCGTTCCAGTATACATTGTACCCGAGCAGAGCACGTAAGCTGTTAGTTTCAGGTACAGCAACACCAGGTACTTCAGTACCGGATACCAGGGTAGCATTAGGTGTGCGGTAGTCTGTAGGCTCATACGTCATAGGAATGAATGTATCAACATCGTCCATCTCACTTACGCAAGCCTGGAGGTTCCAGTTGAGGTCAAATGCGCCTAAGCTGCCGATTGGATCCCATGCATTGCCGTCAAGTGAAATCATGTCACCATAACCAGCTACGGCAGGACCATTGTCGAAACCTGCAGGATTTTCTCCGTCAGGTGAATCAACAGTATAACCGAACCACAGTTCCTGAGATACATCAAGAGCAACCGGAGTTGTGAGAATAATCTCATTCCAGTCACCAGCCAGGATGCCACTAACGGCT
>QMPN01000038.1 GCA_003648575.1 Bacteroidota bacterium | reverse complement strand
TTATCCACCATTGTTAACAAATATTTAACGCCCCCCTCTTTACTTTTATCAATAAATTTGGCAATTTTGTATATTGTAAGATTTGATACCCTTTTAATAAAACTAAACCTACAAATACTTAAATTATGAGAAAGATCACTACTCTTTTAGTGGCTTTATTAGCCCTCTTTGCCCTTAATCTTCAGGGGCAGAATGCATGGATCAACGAATTCCATTATGATAATACCGGCGGTGACCAAAATGAAATCCTCGAAGTTATCATTGAAAATCCCGGCAGTTACACCCTTTCACTATTCCAAGTAGATTTGCACAGAGATGTCGGCACAATATATAACTCTAGAACACTTGATACTTATACAGTTGGGAATACTGTGGGTAATTTTACATTCTACTATTTTAATTACACAACTGACGGAGGAATTCAAAATGGCTCTGCAGATGGGATGGGATTAAGCTATAATGGCACCCATATAGCTGGACAACTATTAAGTTATGAAGGAACATTAACTGCGACTGAAGGTGCTGCAAATGGGTTAACATCAGTAGACGTTGGTGTTTCCGAACCTAGCTCAACTCCACTTGGAGTTTCTCTACAACTTAATGGTAACGGAACTGTTTACAGTTCCTTCACCTGGGGGGGGCCAATTACTTCAACTGAAGGAGCATTAAATACCGGCCAGAGCCTCAGTGGCGGTCCATTGCCGGAACCTACCAACTATCCTACCAATTTTGGCGCAATGGATATGGGTAATGCAGTTGAAACAAGCTGGACAGATGCAACGGGAGCCCAGTTACCAGGTGCATATGTTGTATTTATCAGCGAAGCTGACGACATTGTCGCTCCAGTGGATGGTACAGCAGTAGCTGATGACCTGGACCTGAGCGATGGTGCCGGAGCCAAGAATGTAGCATTTGGCAACGAGACTTTTACTTTTTCTGATCTTGCCACAAGCACAATATATTATTTCGCCATATTCCCTTATACGAATGGCGGTACTGATATAGATTTCAAAACGGATGGTACATATCCTGAAGCTACCGCGGTGACTACTTCATTGTTGCTTTACGAGGACTTTGACTGGAGCTGGATGGCATGGGATACTGTGAACATGCTTGGAGATCAAGTATGGGATCGCGACAATTCTTTCGGTATAGGAGGTAGCAACTGCGCGCAAATAAGCGGATATGTTCATCCAAATGCATTGGATAATGAAGACTGGCTGATATCTCCGCGTTTCGACCTTGCTGGGGCCCTCAACCCTGCACTAACTTTCATGAGTGCATGTAACTATTCTGGACCTGAACTGGAAGTTAAATACTCTACCAATTATGATGACGGCGGAGATCCGTCAACAGCCACCTGGAATGATCTTACAGCCACACTTTCACCCGGCGGCTGGGCATGGGTAAGTTCAGGAAACATTGACCTTTCGGGTATTGATACCGAGGTTCATATTGCTTTTGTTTATTATTCTAATCCCACCGACGGAGCCAAAACCTGGGAGTTCGACAATGTTATGGTGCTTGTAGATTCCTATGAACCAGGTGGTGTTGTGATCAACGAGATCATGTACAACTCACCGGGTGATGATGAAGAATGGATAGAACTTTACAACAACACTACCGAAGATATTGAAATTGGTGGATGGTTTGTCCAGGATAATACACCCACCAATACGCCTATTGCAATCCCCAGCGGAACTGTACTAAGTCCGGATCAATATTATACTATCAAATTATCCAGTGCAGGAAATTTCCCCTTCACTCCCGATCTGGATGGCACCCTGCAAACAAATATTTACTTAAATAATGGCGGTGATGACGTAAACCTATTTAGTGCGGGTAGACTCTCGGCCGATATTGTACCTTACGATGACGGCTCTCCATGGCCAACAGAACCAGATGGAAACGGACCTTCACTGTCCCTGCTTGATCCTTCCCTTGACAATGAACTCGGTGAAAACTGGGCTGCCAGCCTTCAGGCTGATCTGGGAACACCAGGGTGGAGAAACTTCCCGGATGATCCGACTATCATGGTGACCTCACCTTCAGGCGGGGAAATATGGGAACAAGGCTCTATGCACGTAATAACCTGGGATACTGTTAATTATGCTGGACAATTAAAGATCGAGCTCATCGACACCAATACCTGGGCTCCACAACTGCTGGTAAACAATATTCCTTCAGGTGATCTATCTTTCTCCTGGAATATCATGGGCAGCCAGGCACCCGGCGACGACTACATTATACGTATTTCTGATCTGAATGCTGGCCCTATTGGGGAAAGCCAGAACACTTTCTCTATTATTGAAGCTTATATTGCTCCTGAGATCGTGATTACTGAGATCATGTACAACCCACCGGAAAGTGGAAATGATTCGCTCGAGTTTATTGAGCTCTACAATAACGGTGCAGACGCCGTTGATTTAACCGATTTCGAATTTGTAAATGGCGTTACTTACACCTTCCCGGCAGTGACACTGAATCCGGCAGAATACCTGGTAGTTGGGATAAATGCTACAGCACTTGCCAGCACATTTGGCATTACTGCTTATGAGTGGACCAGTGGTGCACTCAGTAATTCAGGGGAATTGATCCAACTCTACGATGCAAGTGGAATGTTTGTCGACTCCGTTCATTACGATGACTATCTGCCATGGGATACTCTGGCCGATGGTTTCGGGCCTTCGCTCACACTTTGTGATGCCAACCTCGATAACGGTCTTGCAGAAAACTGGGCTGCATCAACTGAATTTGCAGCTATTAATGGCGCAGGCGATACGATCTGGGCTACACCAATGGCAGGATGCTCGATGATCATGCCTACTGCCAACTTCAAGGCTGCAGACACGACTGTACTGGTTGGTGGAACCACCAACTTTTCAGATATGTCGAGCGGAGGAACCATGGTCTCATGGTTATGGACATTTGAAGGAGGTGACCCTGCTACTTCTACAGATCAGAACCCAAGCGGTATCATGTATGCCACACAGGGAACCTATGATGTAACACTGGAAGTTGAAAATGACTTTGGTGGAACATCCATGCTGATGAAGATGGACTATATCTCAGTAGATTATGCTCCTGTTGCTGATTTCGAAGCCGATGCCACCAACCCGGCTGTCGGACAAGGAGTCAACTTTACCGACCTTTCAACAGGAACCATTACTACCTGGTCATGGACCTTCGAGGACGGAACACCGGCCACATCCATGCTGGAGACTCCGGAGCCCATTACCTGGGCTGTTGTAGGCCTCTACGACGTTACCCTGACTGTTGGTAACGATTATGGCGAGGACACCATGGTGAAAGAAGAATATATCGATGTTCATCCGATTGGCATCTCTGAACTGGGAGCCGAAGGCTTCGTTAAGATATATCCAAACCCGGCCACTAGCATCCTGAACATAGAAAATACCAGCGGTGAAGATATCACCCTGAGCATTTTCAACCTGACAGGCCAGCAGATCCTCAATAACAGGATTCCTGCAGGAAGCACTGTGCTGAACCTCGACCATCTGGATTCAGGAATATATTTCATCAGGTACCTGACCGAAAGCAATGTGCTTGAGACGGGGAAACTGATCATTAAATAAACAGTATAAACTAACCTATAAGTCATTCCTGCTCCAGGGCAGGAATGGCTTTCTTTTCAAATCAATAAAACAATAGCTATGAAAAATCTTTACATTCTTTTTATTCTTGCCCTGATTATCACCCTCCCGGCCGGCATGAGCCAGGCCCAGGAGCTCGTGGTTAATGGAGACCTTGAGTTGTGGGACAGCGGAAACACACCCACCGATTGGGATAAAGCCGAGAATATCGCTCAGGCCAAAGGTAATCCTCCTGGTGGAGGGACATTATATGCCGCACATCATTCAGAAAGCAGTTCAAAGGACCTGCAGCAAAACGTTGCCAGCATCGTTGGCGGTGTTAATTATACCATCAGCTATTGGTATAAGGATAACGATACCACTGCCAAAACAAGAATTTGGTCTTACTGGCTGGAAGGGGCATCAACCCTTGTTGACAACCAGGCAGAGTTGAGGCCGGATGAGTATTCTACCAATGATCCTGAATGGCAGCATTTTACCCTACAACTTACAGCACCCGCTAATGCAGACGGATTCCGTCTTGAAGTGAGGGTTTATCATGAAAACAATTTCATCGGCGGAACTGTATACTACGATGATTTCAGCATCATGGCAGCCGGTATTTCACCGGAACCCACAAATTATCCGACCGATTTTATGGCAGAAGCTGCCGGAGTTTCCATTAACCTGAGCTGGGTAGATGCGATTGGCGCCCAATTACCAAGCGGATACCTTGTTCTGGGAAGCACCGAAGATAATATTACAGCGCCAGTAGATGGCACTCCTGTAGCTGACGATCCCGACCTGGCCGATGGTTCAGGAGCTCTGAACATTGGATTTGGAGCCGGAACATGCACTTTTGCCAACCTGAATGGGAATACCCCATACTTTTTCAAAATATATCCATATACAAACGGTGCCGCAGATATTGATTATAAAAATGATGGGACTGCTCCTGCAGCTACAGCATCAACACCTGACGTAGCTATTATCGAAACAATCAATTTTGAAGATGGTTTTGGAGACTGGCAACAGGTCAGCATTAGTGGCGCTCAGGAATGGGAAATTGATATTGAACATGGTGTCGGTGGATCATCCTGTGCAAAATGCTCAGGATATGATGGTGGAGCAAATGCAAACGAAGACTGGCTGATCTCTCCTGCCATGAATTTCGAAAATTACACTGCAGAAACATTGAACTTCTACAATGCTGTCGGATATGATGGCCCCGCTCTTGAGGCGATGATCTCAAATGATTACAATGGAAGCGATCCATCATCAGCTACCTGGACCGATCTTTCATATGTATCTTCACCTGATTTCTTTGACTGGATATCCAGTGGCGACATTGACATATCAAGTGTTAGCGGCACTGCAGTATACGTTGCTTTCAAATATACTTCAACAGCTTCTGATGCTGCCACCTGGGAGTTGGATGACATCTTCATCACAGGTAATGAAGTACTTGGAGTCGATGATATTCATAGCATTGAAGCTGAAGTGAATATTTTTCCAAATCCTGCCACCGACAGGGTATTTATCAGCAGCGATGAAAATGTTAAGCTGACTGTTAATATATACACTCTCAGTGGTCAAAAAGTAATGGATGAAACAAACATCATAGGTGAAGGCAGTATTGATCTTGGAAATATCAATAGTGGCATCTACCTGATGCGCTGCACCGATGAAGCAGGAAATACCGCAATCAAAAAACTGATTATTGAATAATATCAGTTCAATACGATAACAATCTTCAGGGTCCCGATGAATTTGTTTTCGGGGCCCTTTTTTCTTGCAGCATCAAATATTTCATCGAAAAAATTGTTATTATTGTTATGGCAATGCACATCCATTAAGATGAGAATTATTATCCCGCTTATAATACTGCTGGTATGCTTTCTCGGATCATCAGAGCAAGCTCTGGCACAACGGAAAGGGCTCCTCCGCGTTGAGTTAAATGCCAACCTCGACATGGAAAACTATAATATTGTGCCCTGTGGCGAAAATGGCTTGCTGGTATTCTTTGAAAGTGAAAAACGGGGCGGTGGTATTGATACACGCATCTGGCATTTTGCCCTCTACAGCAAGAACATGCAGCAGCAATGGCTGGCTGATACAGCCCTCATCACCGGTGTAAAGTTCAAAGCTTTTGTACACGGCGACAATAATACTTACCTGCTTTTCATGGATGTAGATAAGCAGAAATCGCAACATAACATTCAAATCCTTAAGATTGATTACCACATTAACAAACTTGAATTATTCAATGCCTCAGGACCGGAAAAATCGGAACCTGTCCATTTCAGCCTGCATCATGAAAATGCCATCATCGCATTCAATAACAGCAGGTTTGAGCCCTCCCTGCAATTTATTGACCTCTTAAGCGGGTCGTCGAAACAGATCAAGCCTGAAATTGAAGGGCTGAATATCATTCAGGACATACATTACGATACTGAAGATGATAAGATCTTTGTAATCGTGGAAAACTACCTGGGAAAGAAGCAGAATGCCATCCTCATCCTGCAGTTGGACAAGGCAGGCCAACATGAAAACACCTATAAGATCAATCCGGCTATGGAGAAGAAGGTGATGAATGAAGCACGGATCGCATACAGTGCAGGCGATACGCTGCTTATAATGGGGACCTATAGCAATGATGCTTCACGGGTAAGCGATAATGATGATGAAACAGGCCCGGAAACTGCCGGATTCTTTGTCACAAGATTCGAGGGGGAAAAAGAAGTATATATAAACTATTACAATTTCCTTGAATTCGAAGAGATGTTTAGAAGTTTGAGCAGCAAGACTATAGCCGACCTGAGAAAAAAGGCTGAAAAGCAGAAGAGCAAAGGTGAAGAATACTCACTTGAATATACCCTCCTGCTCCATGATGTGATTCCGTTTAAAGGAAATTTTGTTCTATTAGCAGAGGCATATTATCCCGAATATCGGACCGTAACCAATATGTATTACGACTATTATGGGAGGCCCATACCTCAGACGTATACAGTTTTTGATGGGTACAACTATATTTCCGGGCTTGTAGGGGCCTTCTCGGCAGATGGGAAGCTGGTATGGAATGATGGCGTTGAGATCCGTGACATCCTCACCTTTAAGCTGTCGAGGTACATGGAAACCTTTGTGAAGCAGGACGAACTTGCCTTTTTTTATTCCAGCCAGAACAAGCTCTACTATCAGATCGCCAGTGCCGATGAAGAGGAAAACAAGTTGCAGAATATCGCCATTGAAAGTAAATATAAAGGTGATAAGCTGATGGAGGATCTGGGCAGTAAGATGATGCACTGGTACGGAAGTTATTTTATCTGCTACGGATACCAGAAAATTAAGAACAACAGGATCTCAGGCGGAAAACGCACTGTATTTTATTTTAACAAACTGGCATTTAAATAGCGTGATCACTCGAAAGATAAGAAGTGTTATTCCCTTCCTGAAATATAGATTTGGTGCCAGGTCGATGTTCAAGGTACACTCCCCCTTTGTATACGAGTTCTATACTGAAGTTATCCTGGATAAAAACAGCCGCAGCACATATGATGCAATAGAGAAACAACGCAGATCGCTGCTTCGCCAGCGCAGTCTGCTCGAAACAACGGATTTCGGCACCGGTTCGGGCAAAAATGAGTATAAAGTCAGGTTTCGACAGGTTAAAAATGTAACACGCCACTCCTCTATCAGCCCAAAATGCGGAAAACTCATCCATCGCCTTGTGGAGTTCAATAAACCCGATGATGTATTGGAAATTGGTACCGCCATGGGAATCAGCAGCCTTTATATTGCCACCGCAGCTCCAAAAAGTAATTTTGTCACTATGGAAGGCTGCGCTATGATCGCTGAAAAGGCCATGGAAAACTTTAACAGCTTTGGGATTAATAATATTGAGCTGGCCATGGGCAATTTTGACCTCTTGCTTGAAAAAACACTCATCAAGTTTGATAAACTCGATTTCGTGCTGGTGGATGGCAATCACCGCCGGGAACCTACAATTGAGTATTTCCGGCTGATCCTGCCCAAATTACATGAGGGAAGCATGGTCATCATTGACGACATCCATTGGTCGAAAGGCATGGAACAGGCGTGGAATGAGATCAGGGCAAATGAGAAAGTGAGCGTTTCCATTGATCTTTTCAGGACAGGAATACTGCTTTTTAAAAAAGATATTGCGAAAGAGAATTTTATACTGAAGTTTTGAGGGTTGAGGGTTGAGTTAGTAACCAGTAACCAGTAACCAGTGACCAGTAACCAGTAACCAGTATTTTAGTACATTTGCATAAAAGCACAGAACGATGAGCCAGGAAGTGATCAACCTAAATGAAATTGCACGACATTTTGTCGTGGGTACGGAAACAGTGAAAGCTCTCCGTTCAATAACCTTAACTATAGATAAAAATGAGTTTGTTGCCCTGATGGGGCCATCAGGCTCAGGGAAATCCACCCTGATGAATATGCTGGGATGTCTGGACACCCCGACAGGAGGAAATTACTTCCTTAATGGCAAGGATGTTAGCCAGCTCAACGATAACCAGCTGGCGGAGATCCGAAACAAGGAAATTGGATTCATCTTTCAAACTTTCAACTTGTTACCACGCTCTACTGCACTCGAAAATGTGACCCTTCCCTTGATATATGCAGGCTTTAGTAAAGCGAAGAGGGTAGAAATGGCAAAAAAAGCACTCGACAATGTCCACCTCACCGACAGGATCACACACAAACCCAATGAATTATCCGGTGGGCAGAGGCAGCGTGTAGCTGTTGCCAGGGCCCTGGTCAATGAGCCATCCATTATTCTTGCTGATGAGCCAACAGGAAACCTGGATTCCAAGACATCCATCGAGATCATGGGTTTGCTCGAAGAAATCCATAAGCTGGGAAATACGATTATCGTGGTTACCCATGAAGAGGACATCGCACTGCATGCACACCGTATCATTAGGATGATCGACGGCAATATCGCTTCTGATAAGAAGAATGAGGACATCCGTACCATGAGTTTTTACAAAAACATGGCAACTGTTAAATAAGATATGTCTGAAGAATTTAAGATATATACCAAAACCGGCGATAAAGGGCAAACTTCCCTTATTGGCGGAACCAGGGTGCCCAAGTGTCATCCACGGATCGAAGCTTATGGCACTGTAGATGAATTGAAATCATATATTGGATTAGTTCGTGATCAGGATATTTCGGAAGAGCTTAAAGCACTCCTGATCGAGGTCCAGGACAGGCTTTTCACCATCGAATCGCAGCTGGCCCATGACCCTGATACACAGCTCAGCAGGCCGCTTCCGGAGATCGCAGAAACAGATATATTGAGGCTGGAATCGGCCATCGACCAGATGAATGAAGAGCTTGAGCCCCTTTCTAATTTCATCCTCCCCGGCGGACATCCGGCCGTTTCACATTGCCATATTGCCAGATGTATTTGTCGACGGGCGGAAAGAATTACCATCCGATTATCAGAGATTCATCCCGTAACTTCACTGAATATCAAATACCTAAATCGCCTTTCTGACTACCTTTTTGTGTTGGCCAGAAAAGTAGCCAAAGACCACGATGCTCCTGAAACCCTTTGGAAACCTAGGGTTTGAGCGTTTTTCGCCTTGTTAAAAAAAGTACTTGACTTTTTTAAAAATTCCCTTATTTTTGCAGAAATTTTAAAGCAATAATTCACATGTATTGGACCCTTGAATTAGCTTCTAAACTTGAAGACGCTCCATGGCCCGCCACCAAGGATGAACTGATTGATTTTAGCATCAGGTCTGGAGCGCCCCAGGAGGTGATTGAAAACCTTCGTGAGATCGAGGATGAAGGAGAAGTTTACGAAAGCATTGAGGACATTTGGCCGGACTATCCGACCAAGGAAGATTTTTTCTTCCACGAAGATGAGTATTGATCCTCAGCTATAGAAAAGAATTATAAACCAGCCGCTCCGCTTTATAACGGGGCGGTTTTTATTTTGCGGAAAACATACTGAAATTCACTTTGCCGTAATTGCGCTGTTGATCCAGGTTCGGATGTTCCGAAAAATCGATGCTAGCCGGATGCTCAACGATCAGCCAGCCATCTTTATCAAGCATCTCTTTTTCTAAAACAAGTTCAGGAATACGCTCAATCCCTTCCAGGTCGTAAGGCGGATCGGCAAAGATGATATCAAATTTCTTTCCGCCCCCGCGGCTGAGATAGGTAAACACATTTGCCCTGATCACAAAGAGGTTCTTCAGATTCAGCTTACGGGTAGTTTCCGTAATGAAACTAACACATCGCGGATTAAGTTCCACGCTATGCACTTCGGCAGCATCCCTGGCAGCAAACTCATATGACAGGCTCCCGATGCCGGCAAAAAGATCCAGCACTTTCAGGCCTTCGAAATCGTAATGATTATGCAGGATATTGAATAAGGCTTCTTTAGCCATATCAGTAGTAGGCCGTACAGGAAGGTTTGCAGGTGCCTGTATCCTTCTTCCTTTATGCGAGCCACCGATTATTCGCATAATGAAGCATTCAGAAGGTTATAATAATAGTGCCCGGGAAGTGAATCAAATATGAAGCTATACCTGAAATCGGCATTGCGCTCAAGATAACTGACATGCCTGATATACTTATGAATGAGATCAGACAGTGGAGAGTGCTTTTCTATCTCGCCACTGACCATCAATTCGACACTTTCAGGATTTAGCTCCAGTTGCTCTACAACAAAAATCAGGTAATACATGAAGTCTTCGGCAGTATTATAGACAAAGGAGTTGTAGTATTCCAGCTTTTTATTGCTGATCTGAAGAATATCCACATGTGAAGCAGAAGCATTCACAAACAATTGCTTTCCTGAATCGATATTCCTGTGCTTCAACAGTATGCCTTGAATACAGGCCGTGGAATGGTGAAATACGGAGGCATTGTCAAAGCACTTTTGGATCAGCTGACTCATCGCCGGTGGCAGGTGGAAGATGTTATATGCACTGGCTCCTCTCAGGTAGTCATGTTTCAGATTGGCAGCATTAATCTTATCTTCGGCCACATTGAAATCGAATATGAGGGCTTTCTCCTCCTCAAGAAAAAGAGCTTCGGGTATCAGGGTGGACTTGCCCTGTTCAAGCAGTATCCTGGTATTTTTAAAAGGCTGACACAACCAATTCAACTCGCCATCGAAAAGCTGTGCAAGCTTACCCGGGCTTGTATTTTCAGGCTCACCGGGGATATGTAGTTTCTTTCCCGGTTCGGAAAGATCAAAGGCTTCCAGGTGCAGGAACTTATTGGTGTTTCCGTCCATGACGACATATGACAATCCATCCGCATGCATACGAATGGATAAATCATATTCATAAGTCTTCTGCTTGTCTAATCCTGGATCAGAATAAGTATGTATCGCTTTGAAGTGATCAGCCATATATAGCGGCTAAGTGATTACTCCCAGTTACCATCGGTGGAAGGCTCCATCATGGATCCCACCTTCAGGCCGGGGAATCTGTCAATGTCATTCCGGGCTTTGATCAGGTTCACGATCATTTGCTCTTCAAGCCCTTTCAGTATCTCGTTGTAACGGGCCGTAGCTTCGAAAACGTGCACGTTGAGGCCACCCTTCTTAACCTCTCCTGCATCCAGGTTGTACATAATACCGGCACCGGGGATCCAGGGTAATGAATCAAGTATAAAATATGGTCTGTGGCCATACAGTGAATCGGCAACCACAATGTATCCAATGGTATCATTGATCGTCCTGGTAAAAGTAGTATCCTCCGGATCCGGCACTTTTTTCACGATCGGGATCTCACCTTCACGGAGAAACATCATCAGCGTATCGATGTCTTTCGCATACTGATCATTCATTTTCTTATAAATCAGCTGACCGCTTCTGATATCTTTAAGGTCCTGGATAACCAGGGCTTCCCTTTTGTCTTTTGCTGCATTGAACTGCAGTGGTTTGTTCACGCTCTGGTACACGAGATAGGCCAGAACAATAATAACGAGAAGGAGGACGATCTGAATGACAGTTCTTTTCATTTCAAGAGGTTTTTGAATACACGCAAAGTTAAAAATATTTTTAAACCAAGTGTATCCGAGTTAATTATTTAATGAAATAATCAGGTAAAGCAACACACTGGCTGTATTGACTTTCCCTGTGATATTTTGTAATTTAAGGGATTCAACAACAATCTCTTCATTATGCAAACATTTATTTTACTTACAAAATTAACGCCAGAATTAACACAACGCTTAAAAGACCGCTCCACCATTGGCGGAAACTGGTTAGAATTAGTCAGGGAAAAATGCCCGGAAATTAAATTCGTATCTCATTATGCCTTGCTTGGTCAATATGACTTTCTCGATATTTACGAAGCACCGGATGTCGAAAGTGCTGCAAAAGTATCTATTATCAGTCGTGCAAATGGCGCTATGAGCGCAGAAAGCCTGCCGGCCATACCTTATAAGGACTTTTTGGAGCTGGTTAAGGTGTTGTAAAGTGCGGAGTGCGAAGTTCAAACTTTACACGCTCATTTCATCGTAATCCGGCACCTCCTCCAGGAAGCGATAGGTGTTCTTATTGGGATCCATCAGGCAGCAAAAGTGTTGCAAACCATTTGTCACTACGAGATAAGGGGCATTGATAACTGAATTATACCTGGCTATCTGATCAAAGGCATCCTGGCTGATCTTTACCTCAGGGGCTTTGCATTCAACAATCATGATGGGCTTACCCTGCTTACTATGGACAAGAATATCAGGCCGGCGGTCCATCCTGTTCATCACAATTTTCTTTTCCAGGATCATGAGGCTTGCAGGAACTTTTTTATGATTGACAAGGTATTGGATGAAATGCTGCCTGACCCACTCCTCAGGCGTGAGTGCTACATATTTCTTTCTGATCTCATCAAAGATCTGAAACTGTTCATTCTCCTTTCTCAGGCGAAAATCATATTGGGGGAGGTTCAGCTCCTGCATACACAAACTTAGTCAAATTCTTCTATGGTACGCATGGAGCGATTCTGGATGAGCGAACGCAGGGGGCGGATGATTCGCTCCAGCAAACGTACATCCTGTGTGATGATCTCGGCCTTACCCCTCATCTTTTGTGTAAAAGGAAGGTCGACCTGGTAATTTGTCTTCAGGCCATCAGGAAATACAACATCCACTGCATAGGTATTGTCGGCCGGGACGATGGAAATCTTATCCACGTAACCGGTAACCATACCAAACTCCATATAGGGGTAGTTCTCGAAGCGGATATTCACCTTCTGTCCCACTTTTACTTTACCCGATCGGTAAACAGGCATGGTAAGTTTTCCAATAATATTGGATGAATCGACCGGCACGATGCTAATAATTTTTTCACCTATGTTAATGTTCTGATTGGTAGTCCAGAACTTATTAAATGTAGCACTGCCGTCGATGGGAGCCACAATGAGGTAATCCTGTGCCCACATATTAATGGCTCCATACAGTTTATTGAAGGAATTGTGTATCAATAGCTGTATGTTGCTCTTTTCTTTTTCGTATTGCAGCCGAAGGTCGATCTTTTCCCCTTCCAGTTCATCGATCTTAATCCGTGCATTAGCCAGGTCGGTACGGGCGCTTTCATATGCATGCTGTTTCTGAAGCAGTTCACTTTTGAAATTTTCCAGCTCTGATTGGGAAATGGCAGCACTATCGTACAGGGAAACATATCGCTCATAATTCCTGTTCTCCAGTTCAAAATCTTCCTGCAGGGTCTGCTTCTGGGTATACATATAGTTATAGGAGAGGTTATAATCGCTTATCCGTTGGTCGATAGTCTCTATCTTCCGGCTATAATAATTCAGATCTACAAAGTTCATCAGCTCACGAAAATCCTTCTGGAAATCTGCATATTCATCCTGCACATCGCCCAGTTGCATATTGTTCCGGAAGTTAAATCCGGTGATGGAGATAATCTCATTGCCATCCAGGATGGGCCTGAACTTCCGTAGCTCATCACGAAGCAGGAACATGTCTGCATAATTAGCAGGGTTTTCGATCACGGCAATGCTGTCGCCTTTGCTGACCAGCTGTTTATCCATGATGAAGAACTCCTCTATCTTACCTGTAGATCGCGCGACGACAGAGGCCGGGGGCTCGGTAGTATGCACCTCCACATCGAGATTCGGGACCACCTCAGGATATCTAAAAAACCAGCTTCCTACCAGCAAGAGTATGATCACGGCAAAAAAGAGCGTGGTACCCCAACGGATGATCCACGATGGGACTGAGCCCAGGATCTCCTGCACAGGTTCGCTGCGGAATTCTATTCTCTTATGTTGGCTTTCCTTTGCCATTTTTTTACTTTTCAGGCCTAACTGCCCAGTTCAAGCTGGTTCTTCACCAGTTGATAATATGCTCCTTTTAATTTTGTCAATTCTTCATGTGTTCCCTGCTCAATCACCTCTCCCTTGTCGAGCACAATGATCAGGTCGGCATTGGTAACGGTGCTCAGGCGATGTGCCACAATAACAGCTGTCTTACCCTCAAAGAACTGGTTCAGCTTTTTCATGATCGTCCGTTCATTGTTGGCATCCAGGGCGTTCGTAGCTTCATCGAAGAAAAGAAATTCAGGGTTCTTATACACCGCCCTGGCAATGAGGATACGTTGCTTCTGTCCCTGGCTGAGGCCGGTTCCCTCCTGCCCTATCTTAGTATTGTAGGCCAGTGGCAGTGATTCTACAAAATCCTGGATGTTAGCTATATTCACCGCATGTAAGAGTTTGTCACGATCGATGTATTCATCGCTTACGGCAATGTTACGGGCAATGGTATCGGAAAAGATGAAACCATCCTGCATCACGGCACCACATTGCTGCCTCCAGAACCTGCCATTGATATTTTTTATGTTTAGTTCTCCGACTTTTATCTCACCTTTTTCGGGAGGATAAAATCCCAGCAGCAACTTTACAAGGGTTGTCTTTCCACTGCCGCTCGGGCCCACGATGGCCGTTATTTTCTTTTCCGGGATCTCAAAGTTCAGGTTCTTCAGCACCGGGTCGGAATGTGATCCTGAATATCGGAATGTCAGGTCGCGTACTGTAAGGCTTTTCTTTGCCGGGAGGGAAGAGACCTTTGGCTCTTCGGATTTTTCTTCTTCCTCCCTGGAGTGGATCTCACCCAAACGCTCCAGGCTGATCTTGGCATCCTGTGCAGAGCGGAAGAAGGTAATCATCTGATCGATAGGGCTGTTTAGTGTACCGATAATATACTGCACGGCCACCAGCATACCCAGTGTCATGTCGCCCCTCACTACAGAATCAGCAGCGACAAATATGATGAGGATATTTTTTGTCTGGTTGAAGAAAACAGCACCAGCCTGCTGATACTGGTTCAAGGCCAGTCCTTTGATATTTACTTTGAAGAGTCGTGCCTGTATCTTTTCCCAGTCCCAGCGTTTCTGCTTCTCGCAGTTATTCAGCTTGATCTCCTGCATCCCGGTGATGAGCTGGATAAGGTTGCTCTGGTTGTCGGCCATCTGCGCAAAGCGCTTATAGTCCACCTCACGACGCTTCTTCATGAACAGCAGCACCCAGATGATATATAGCGCACTACCGATCAGGAAAATTAGCAATATTTTCAGGCTGTAAATAGCCAGCACCACACTGAACATGACCAGGGTAACCATGCTGAACAATATGTTCAGGCTCGACACCGTAAGGAAGTTCTCTATCCTGGTGTGGTCACCGATGCGCTGCATGAGATCACCGATCATCTTGCTGTCGAAGAAGCCAATTGGCAGCTTCATCAGCTTGATAAGAAAGTCGGAGATAAGGGATATATTCACCCTGGCACTGATGTGCAGCAGTATCCAACTCCGTATAAATTCCACCGAGGCCTGGCTGATGAAGAGCACCAGCTGTGCTATCAGTATGAGGCTGATAAAGCCGAGGTCCTGGTTGGAGATACCAATATCGACGATGGCCTGCGTAAGAAAGGGAAATATCAGTTGCAATAATGCCCCAAGCACCATTCCCAGCACCAGCTGAGTAATAAATTTCCCATATGGCTTGAGGTATGAGAAAAGGAAACGAAATGTCTTTTTATCCCTGACCTCCCCTTCCTGGCTATAAAAATCGGGGGTGGGTTCAAGCAGGAGGCAGATACCCTGTGGCTCATCCTCAGTTTTTGTGCTGGCCCACTGGTTCATGAACTCTTCCCTGGAATATTTGATCATCCCGTGGGCCGGGTCGGCCACATGGACATGTTTTTTAGTGATATGATAAACGACTACAAAGTGATTTTGCTTCCAGTGGGCTATACATGGCAGTGGTGTTTCCTTGGCCAGCTGCTCGAGCCCTATGCGTATACCCATGGTACGGAAGCCGATGGATTCTGCAGCATCGCTGGTACCCAATAGCGAAACCCCTTCGCGGGTGATATGACTCCTCTCCCGGAGGGTTTGTACGCTGTAATTACGTCCGTAATGCTTTGCGATCATCCGCAGGCAACTCGGGCCGCAATCCATTGCGTCCAGCTGTTTATAGAAAGGGAATTTAGCCATCTAACAGTATACTGTAACACCCTTATACTACGAATTAAGGGAAATGTTACTCCCCTTCGGGGAAATTCCAGCAACCAGCAACCAGCAACCAGTATCCAGCACCCAATCTAACCAAAGATGCATACATTTGCCTATATGGCATTTTATAAGAGCATTTCAGATCATTACGACGCTATTTTCCCACTGAATCCCATGCAGCTCGATTTTGTGCTCAAGAGTTTTGAAAAGGCTTCAGGGCTGAAAGTGTTGGATGTAGGATGTGGAACAGGAAGTTTATGTCTTGCCCTTGCTCCTCATTTCAGGGAAGTGATTGGAATAGACCCGGATGAGATGATGTTGAAACTTACCATTGCGAAAGCCGGTGGCGATCAGCCCGGACTTTCTTTTCATTCTTATGGAATGCTGGATCTTGAAAAGCATGACATTTTCAATGAAAAGATAGATGGCTTGCCGACCATCGAAAATGACAGCATCAAATTTGTCAGGAATTATCACTACACAGACA
>QMPN01000037.1 GCA_003648575.1 Bacteroidota bacterium | reverse complement strand
GATATCAGAGAGCTAATGATCAGAGGAATAATGAGCATCTTCAGTGCCCTGAGAAAGACATCTCCCATCCATGAAACATAGCTTACGGCCTTTTCATCAAAGATTAGGCCGTAGATAATAGCTAAGATCAGTGCAATCAGGATCTGCCAGTGGAGGGGTATTTTCTTCATAATTCTTGAATAAGCGATAAAAATAAGAAATTTTTCACTGGAGACCTGGCAGGTCGGGGACCTGCCAGGTCTCCTAAAGGCATAAATTGTGTATTTTTACGTGTTAAACTATATATTTAGGTCGCTATGAAGGTATTACACCTGATCTTTTTACTATTATTATTCTTCTCCCTGAGCTTGCAGGCTCAGTATACAAATGTTCTTATTGACGACGAAGGAAGCTGGACCCAGCCGGAGGAGCCATCTATTATGATAAATCCAAAAAACACGGATCATATGGTTGGAGCTGCCAATATTGATAATATCTATTATTCTACTGACGCAGGCCATACATGGACAACAGCTTCATTAAGTTCTCCTTATGGTGTATGGGGTGACCCTGTCATCATTGTGGATACTGCCGGGGCATGGTACTTCTTTCACCTTTCAAATCCTCCCACATGGGGAAACTGGATCGACCGTATTGTATGTCAGAAGAAAGATACAATAGGAGGAACCTGGAACAATGGCACATATATGGGCCTGGATGGTACAAAAGCACAGGACAAAGAATGGGCTGTTGTTGATATTACGAACAACAATATCTACGTAACCTGGACACAATTCGACGACTATGGAAGCTCCAGTCCGGATGATAAAAGCGATATTCACTTCTCCCGCTCCTTCGACGGAGGGGATACCTGGAGTGAGGCCCTGCGCATCAACGAGGTTTCAGGCGATTGTATCGATGACGATAATACTACAGAGGGTGCTGTTCCGGCAGTAGGTCCCGATGGCGAGATCTATGTAGCATGGGCAGGTCCGGAAGGCCTTGTCTTCGACCGCTCTCTCGACCAGGGCTCTACCTGGCTGGAAGAAGATATATACATTGGGCCCTTCCCGGATGGTTGGGCATATGATATTCCCGGTATCAGCCGTTGTAATGGCTTACCTGTTACCAAATGCGATCTGAGTGGCGGGGAAAAACATGGTACGATTTACGTGAATTGGACCGACCAACGTAATGGAACCGACGACACCGATGTATGGCTATGCAAATCTACGGATGGCGGAAACACCTGGAGTGAGGCTAAAAGAGTAAATGACGATCCTCCCGGAAAACAACAGTTCTTTACCTGGATGGATGTAGATCAGACAACTGGCCACCTCTGGTTTGTATGGTACGACAGAAGAGCTTACGATGACAACAATACCGATGTGTATATGGCGGTTTCGCGTGATGGAGGAGAAACAATCACAAACTTCAAGGTTAGCGAATCCCCCTTCCTCCCTTTTGCATCAACTTTTTTTGGTGATTATACAAACATATCGGCATACAATAATGTGGTAAGACCGATCTGGGCCAGGATGGAAGGCAGCGACCTCAGCATCTGGACAGCCATTGTTGATTCCGATTTTGGTATCGAAGAAGAAGCACCATCATTGCTTAGCCTGGAACAAAACTATCCGAACCCCTTCAAAGAAAGCACTGTGATCTCCTTCAAATTGAAGCAGCCGGGCATGATCAGCCTCAGAGTTTACGATGTTTATGGCAGGGTGGTAGCCTCCATCCATGATCACGATTATGTAATTGCAGGCAAGCATACAAGGGTCTTCGATCCGCACGAACATGATATCTCTCCCGGGACATATTACTTCTCACTGGAGAGCAACAGGGCAGCCATGAAGAAAAAAATGATATTTGTTAAATAGTTTCTGCAACGAATGAAAAACTGTCTTGTCTGTATTTGATAAGGTATTTAGATCAATCTTCAGGCAGATTTTTTATATTATTGCAAAAGCAAAAAAACAGAACGATGAATAAAGAATTCAAGGAGATCATAGCCCAGATCAGGGCATTCCCCTTTCCGGAAGGCATTGGTGACATGACCATAGATGAGCTTTCAAAGAAAACTGCTATTCCGGCGGACTTGATCTATAAATACGTTCAGGATGAAAAGGATCTGATCAGGCATGTGTTGAAATTTGAGAGAGAGAGCTTTAAGGTGATCTTTGATGTACATAATTTCGAAGGGGTGAATGCCATTGATATTCTGCTTACCGTAAGCAAGGAGATCGCCACCAAATTCAGGAATGTGAGCCCCGGCATTACTTTCGATCTGAAAACCAAGTACCCGGATGTCTACAAAAGGCACTTTAAATCCCGCCTGGATTTTATTTTTGGCAAGATCAAGATCAACCTGCATAAAGGGATCTCCCAGGGCATATATCGTGATGACCTCAGCATTGAGCTTGTTGCCCGTCTGTATCTCAGCAGGCTTATCGACCTTCATAACCCGGATTGGTTTCCACCGGAAGAGTTCAACTTTGATACCTTATTTGAAGCCATGTTCGAGAGCCATATCAGGAGTATTGCCAATGAGGAAGGCCTGAAATACTGGGAGAAGAAGAAAAAGATCTTTAAAAAAGAATTAAAGAAAGAAGATTTACAATAAAATGCCCGGTCAAGCGTCATTATAATTATCCCGAAGGATAAAAACTATATTTCGTAATGAAAAACACCTTATACGCGTTCATGGCAATGGTTTGCCTGATCGGGTTTTTGAGCAAAAGCGCATCAAGCCAGACTGAATATCGTTTCACTTTACAGGAAGCCCTCGAATTTGCTTATGAGAACAATTATGATATCCTGAGCTCATACAAGGATATTGAAGCAGCCGAGCAGCAGGTCAAAGAATATATGGCCATCGGCTTCCCCCAGATCAATGCCGGAATCAACTACACAGATTATATTGCCTTGCCCACCATGATAATCCCCCCGGGAACTTTTGGTCCGGATGATCAAGGTGCGGAAGTACAATTTGGAACCAAGTATAACATGTCAGCCGATGCTACTGCTTCGCAGTTGGTATTCGATGGAAAATACATTGTAGGGGTAGCGGCTTCCAAACGTTTTCTGGAAAAAAGCGAGCAGCAGTTCATCAAAAATAAGCTGGATATGTACGAAGCTGTATCAGCAGCCTATTACAGGGTGCTGGTAGCCGAAGACACCAAAAAAATCCTCGACAGCACCATGAGCTACATGGAGGATATGCTGTATGAAACCAGAATCACTTATGAAGCAGGCTTCGCAGAAGAAACTGATGTAGACCAGCTTCAACTGATCGTTTCCGACCTGGAGGCCAATATTATCCTGACCGAAACCCAGGTACAGATCGCTTATGCATATCTGAATTTCCTGTGCGGGCTGAAGATCGACGACAGAGTGGTGGTTATCGATGAGCTGAATACCCTGCTTGATCAGATCAATTATTCAGCATTGCTCAATGATCCCTTCAACTACGAAAATAACATCGACTACCGCCTGCTCATGACGCAGCAGCAAATCGCTCAGCTACAGCTTAAACTTGAGAAATCGGAGTACCTGCCATCCATCTCTGCTTTTCTGAATGTTCAAACCCAGGCTCAGCGACCAAGCTTTAGCTTTTTCGATACCGGGCAGAAATGGTATGGATCCTCGTTCTGGGGGGTTGAAATGAGCGTCCCTATCTGGAGCAGCGGGATCCGCAACGCCAGGGTACAGCAGGCCAGGATCAACATTGACAAGCTGAATATTGCAAACGAACAAATGAGGACAGGCCTCACCATACAGGTACGCACTGCCCAGGCGGAGTTCAACAACGCCTACCTGATCATGATGAATAAATCACTGGCCATGAACACAGCCGAGAAGATACTCAGGATCACGAGTGAGAAGTATAAGGAAGGGATCTCGACCAGCCTCGACCTGCTACAAGCCAATAATCAATTTCTGACCAACACATCGGACTATATCCTTGCCATGCAGAGGGTACTGATCAAGAAACTGACCCTCGAAAAATTAATGTATAGTGAACTCGGAAATTAAGCCTGGAAAAACAGGATATTAAAGTATATCGCAACACCCATAGAATGAAAAAAATTCTTTCCATAGCCCTTATCATCCTTATCGCAGCATCATGCGGGCCTGCTAAAGAGGATGGATCTGTTAAAGAACAGATCAAAACCTATAAAGATGAGGTTAGCCAGTTGAACATTAAGATCAGGGAGCTGGAACAACAGCTGCTTGAATCAGGTGAGGCTGCAGAGGGATATCTCACACCCGTAACAGTACGTGAGCTCATTGAGGAGCCTTTCACGCATTATTTCCAGGTAAGCGGCAATGTTGATGCTGTTGATAAAGCCTATATCAGTCCGGAGATAAACGGGCAGATCAAACAGGTGTTTGTGAGAGAAGGTGAATATGTTAAGAAAGGGCAGCTGCTCGCCAAGCTCAATACCAGCATCACTGAAAATACGATTGAGGAGGTTAAGACACAGCTCGAACTGGCAAAAACCCTTTACGAGAAGCAGAAACAACTCTGGGAAAAGAACATTGGTTCAGAGGTACAGTACCTGCAGGCAAAAAATAATAAAGAAGCCATGGAAAACAAGCTGCAAACCCTGAAGGCTCAGCTCGACATGGCTTATATCAAATCGCCCATCGAGGGTATTGTAGATGTTATCGATATTGAAGAAGGAGAGCTGGCCATGCCCGGCATCCAGCTCATGCAGGTGGTAAACCTGAACAAGATGAAGATCCTGGCTGAAGTATCAGAAAAATACCTCCCCGTGATCCAAAAAGGAGATATGGTAGAAGTACGTTTCCCGACATATCCGGAAATTGAACTAAACGTAGCTGTTCTCAGAACCGGGAATGTTATAAACCTGGGCAACAGGACCTTCCCTGTTGAACTCAGGATCGATAATATCGAAGAGAAATTCAAACCTAATATCCTGGCACTGCTGACCTTCCTCGATTTCAACAAGGAAGATGCATTGGTGATTCCTTCCATCATTATCAAAAAAGATATCCGGGGTGAATATGTCTACATTACCAGGGAGCATGAAGAAGCGCAGCATGCCAAGAAGGTTTATATAACTACCGGAAGGTCATACAATGATGAGACCCTGGTGTTAGAAGGTCTCAATGCAGGTGATAAAGTTATTATCGAAGGATACTCATTGGTTACCGATGGTACCGAAGTAAATGTAATGTAAATGGAGATCAAGGAAAAAGAAGTTATCCGGGAGTTTAAACTCAGTACATGGGCGCTGAGGAACAAGAATACTGTGTTCCTGATGATGTTCATCCTGCTGGGCTTTGGTTTCTATTCTTACCGTTCCCTCCCCAAGGAATTATTCCCCGACCTGGTATGGCCTACCATTTATGTGCAAACCATATATCCGGGTAACCCACCGCTCGACATAGAGAACCTGATTACACGTCCCCTGGAGAAAGAAATAGAATCTGCCAAGGGTGTAAAGGAGATCCGCTCCACCTCCACCCAGGATATTTCCGCCATATTCGTGGAATTCAATACCACGATAAGCATCGAAAATGCCCTTCAGGAAGTAAAAGATGCGGTTGATAAAGCCAAGAGTGAACTGCCCGACAACCTGCTTGACGATCCCACGGTGATCGATATTGATTTTTCGGAATTCCCCATCATGAACATCAACTTATCCGGGGATTTCAGCATCAACGAGCTAAAGGGCTATGCAGAAATGCTCGAAGATGAGATCGAGCGCGTGCCGGAGATCTCCAAGGTAGATATTACCGGTATTAACGAAAGGGAAGTGCAGATCAATGTGGATATGCACAAGCTGAATGTATTTGAGCTCAGCTTCACCGATATCGAAAATGCCGTTGCCTTTGAGAACATATCCATGTCCGGTGGAGAGATCAAGCTGGGAAGCAGTCGCCGGTCCGTCAGGATCGTTGGTGAATTCACCGATCCTGAACAGATCAAGGATATCATCGTTAAGCATGAAAATAATAACATCGTGTATATGCGCGATGTGGCCGATGTAGTATATGGCTTTGAGGAACCCAGAAGCTATACACGTCTTGGCAAGCAAGCTGTGGTTTCCTTGCAGGTGATCAAGAAAAGTGGTGAAAACCTGCTCAATGCCACCGATATGGTGTTCGAGATCGTCGACAGGGCCATAGAAACAAAAGCCCTTCCACCAAAACTGAACATCGTATATACGAACGACCAGTCGGAGATGGTCCGCGATCAGCTCAGCAACCTGGAAAACAGCATGATCATGGGTGTGATCTTCGTGATCCTGGTACTCTTCTTTTTCCTGGGAACCAGAAACTCCCTTTTTGTGGGCTTTGCTATTCCTATGTCGATGTTCCTTTCCTTTATGATCCTTGGCCTCATGGGGTCACGGATCAACATGATCGTATTATTCTCATTGATTCTTGCACTGGGTATGCTGGTGGATAATGCCATTGTGGTGGTTGAAAATATTTATCGCTTTGTAGATCGTGGCTACACTAAATTTGAAGCCGCAAAGCAAGCCGTTGGAGAGATAGCTTTACCCATTATTACCTCAACTGCCACCACCCTGGCGGCCTTTGTTCCCTTGCTATTCTGGGACAGTATCATGGGGGAGTTCATGAAATACCTCCCTACCACCCTCATCATTGTACTTTCATCTTCACTTTTCGTAGCACTGATGATCATACCCGTGATCTCGTCAACTTTCATCAAAGCCGGTGACCAAAATCCCAGGCCCAATCGTAAAAAATCGCTGATCATGGTCGGCGTCCTGGTGGTGCTGTCGGCTCTTTTTTACCTGGGCGGGATGAACAGCCTGGGTACCCTGAGTGCAGCATTTGCAATCATCGGGGTTCTGAATATTTTTGTGTTAAGCCAGGCTGCACGATGGTTCCAGGAAGTATTCCTGGTTAAGCTTGAAAACGCTTACCTGAAGTTTATCACTTTCGCACTTCGCAAAAGAAATCCCTTTTATTTCATCGGGGGCACCCTGATATTGCTCTTCCTGACCATGAACTTATATTTCGGGAGCAATCCCAATGTGGTTAACTTCCCGTCGAGCGATCCAAAATATATCAACATTCTGGCCGATCTTCCGATCGGGACTGACATTACCGCTACCAATGCCTTTATGGAAGGATTGGAAGATGATGTCTTTGACATACTCGAACCACATGATGATGTGATCAAATCGGTATTGACTACCGTTGGTGCCGGGGCCAGGCTGGAAGATGATGTTAACGACCTTTCGGAGAAAATGTTCAGGGGCCTGATCACTATTTCCTTTATCGAGTATGAATTCAGGCAGGGTGTAAACACCGGTGATATTCTCAGCGAGTTAAGCAAGAAGCTCCTGGGCAGGTATCCAGGGGTGGAGATGACCATAGAAAAGCAAAATGAAGGTCCTCCGGCAGGAAAACCCATCAACCTGGAGATCATCGGACGGGACTTCGATCAGCTCACCTATCTGGCCGATACCATTCAGGCCTATCTGAACAGCGCCAAGATTGACGGAATCGAAGGTCTTAAGATCGACCTTGAGATGGATAAACCGGAGATCATTATCGACATTGATCGTGATAAAGCCAGGCGATTTGGCTTGTCTACAGCACAGATAGCCTCTACCATACGTACCGCCCTTTTTGGTAAAGAGGTGTCAACATTTAAGGTTGGTGAGGACGAATATCCCATTCAGCTCCGGCTGAAGGAAGAGTACCGTTATAACATTCCGGCACTGCTTAACCAGATGATCACATTCAGAAGTCCTTCTTCAGGTAAGATTGCTCAGGTGCCTATCTCATCGGTAGCCCGCATCCATTATACAACAACCTATGGTTCGGTGAAAAGAAAGGATCTTGAAAGAGCTGTAACCATTTACTCCAACGTAGTTGAAGGCAATAATGCCACCAAGATAAATGATCAACTCAAATCCATGATGGCATACTTCAATATGCCTCCGGGCTATACCTACAAATTCACCGGTGAACAGGAAGAGCAGGAGGAGTCATCAGCTTTTCTCTTCAGTGCTTTGCTGATTGCAATATGCCTGATTACCATTATCCTGGTTACCCAGTTTAACTCTATTGTTAAGCCGGCCATCATCATCCTGAGTGTCATCTTCAGCACCATTGGTGTGTTCCTTGGCCTGATGATCAGCAATGCCGACTTTGTTGTAATCATGACAGGTATAGGGATCGTTGCGCTGGCAGGTGTGGTGGTAAACAACGCCATTGTCCTGATCGACTATATCGACCTGCTGAAACGACGCAGAAGGAAGGAACTGGGTTTGAGTTCCAGTGCTCCTCTGTCGATGGAAGACTCTATGCAATGTATAGTGGATGCAGGAAAGACCAGGCTAAGGCCCGTTTTGCTTACGGCCATCACAACCATATTGGGATTGTTTCCGCTTGCCATCGGGATGAATATCGATTTCGCTTCATTTCTGGAAACCTTCGACGGACATTTGTACTGGGGAGGCGATAATGTTGCCTTCTGGGGACCCATCTCCTGGACGATCATTTATGGTTTAACATTTGCCACCTTCCTAACCCTTGTTATTGTTCCGGCACTGTATTACGTGCTGTACCTCGGCAAGATAAAACTGTTCACCCCACGCACGAAAAAGCATTAATCATGGCTTAGGAGCTTGTTTTCCTTACACATGCAACCATTTCACCCATTTCTTTGTCTAAGTATTTAATGCAATTATTGTTCTTTTACATAGGTAGAGAATCATAATGCAATGACATAAGCGCGCAATGTTAAAACCAAAAAATCCGGATTTAAATGCCTATCGAGTAAATATTTCCTTAACTTTACTTTGATAAATTGTATCTGCCTGACGCCTAAGTGTGTCACGGTCAGGGTTTTAACATATTTTAGCCGATGCGAAAGTATCGTGCTTATTATGTCGTATGCATTTTGATGATAACTTCATAGAACGATGTCTGGATAACGACTCCAAAGCACAGGGGGAGTTATACAAGCATTTTGCGCCCAAAATGTTCGGTATCTGTCTGCGGTACGCTAAGAACCAGATGGAAGCTGAGGACGTTCTGCAGGAAGGTTTCATCAAGGTTTTCAGGTATTTAAAGGATTATAGAAGCGAAGGATCGCTGGAAGGCTGGATTCGCAGAACAATGGTAAATACGGCCATTAATTTCTATAAGAAAAAGACCAAATACCAGAAAGAGATAAGCCTTGACCAAACTGAACCCATCAGTTATGAAGAGGAAAGCGCCATTGATAAGCTTTCTGCCAGGGAGTTGCTGGATGTGATCCGGGAACTGCCAGATGGTTATCGTATGGTTTTCAACCTGAATGTGATAGAAGGATATACGCATAAGGAGATCGGCGAGATGCTGAAGATTTCTGAGAATACCTCCAAGTCGCAATTATCGCGGGCAAGAGGAGTTCTTCAGAATAAACTAAAAAACAAACTGAAAGGTGTCTGAAGAAAGTAAATATTTAGATCAGCTTTTTCAGAGCAAGTTTGCTGCTTTTGAAACTGAGCCCCCTGTTGCGGTATGGGACAATGTCCATGCTGAACTGCACGGTAAAGGCGGAGGTTCCATCAATCCGATAAATCTTGCTGTACTTGCCGCACTCATCATGATCTCCGGACTGCTTGGATATAGTATCATCACTAATTCTTCAAGCACCCCCAATAGCAATATGGTAGTTGATGGCCAGACAGCCATCCTTTTCCAGGAGCCGGTGCTGCTGCAGCCGGAAGCTCTTGAGCTGCCTGCCGTCATTGAAAACCGCCTGGCCGCTGAACCACAGAAGCAGTATTCGAGCTTCCTTCCTGCTACACAGGAAAATTCCAACGATGAGATAGAAGAAGCACCGGAATCACAGAATCCTCACAACACATTGCACGCTTATTATGTTGAAACAACCTTCGGTGATGCTTTTTCAGAAAAAGCCAGGATTGCCAGGCTCAGGGCCAGGAGATCCAATGGCCTTTATTCATCATTGAACCTGAATGCAACTGATATCAGAATCCGCACAAACGAATATAATCCAAGGTTTGCCGGCGTGAACGATGGTGAACGCAGGTATAACAGGAGGGCCTCATGGCAAATGGGCGTTTACTTCACCCCTGAAGTGATCTTCTATCCCGATGATTCCATTCCTAACCAGAAGGCATATACTTTCGAAGTTATTGGAAAATGGGTGAAAAACGACTTCTTCGTTGAATCAGGCCTTGGCCTGTCATTCTCATCCGATGATGGTAAGTATGCCATCGACTACGAAAAATTCCTCGGATCTTATGACGATGTGTACAACGTAACCTTCGACACTACAGAAAGCGGAGCACTAGTTCCCATCTATCACACCAATATTGTGGACGTTTACGACTCGGTGAGCGAATATAAGGTTGAGCAGACTGAGAACAAGTATACTTATCTGCAGATTCCGGTTTACATTGGTTTCCAGAAAGAAGTGAACCGCTTCGGATGGTTTATCAAGGGCGGACCTATCTTATCGATACTGATGAATGAGAACATTCCAACACCGGATGCAGGCAACGACAGGATCGTGAAAATCGACCAGCAGATGCCTGGCAGGGTAAATGCCCTCTGGCAGCTGGGCTTCAGCGCCGGCTTCACCTACCAGCTTTCACGTAAGGTGAGCATCGCTGTGGAACCAACATTTAAATACTATTTGAACTCTCAATATCAACGCAAGTATATTACTACCCGTCATCCTTATTCCGTTGGTTTAAGGACCGGGCTATTGTTTAATTTTTAATGAACCAGACAATGCAACATTCTGACCCCCGCAAAAGATTGCATTTCAGGCAAGCCCCATGGCAACGCAAGTTGTTGATGAAAAGGGTGCTGTTGCCTCTAATAATGCTATTTATTATCTCCATCACCACTACTTTCGCCCAGACTGAAATGAACTATCTGTACCTCTCAGGCCAGATCGTCAATTCAGAGAACGGGGCGCCCATTGCTGACCAGGAGGTGTTCATACAAACAGATGTTGCTACCGGCGGGGGAATGAGCAATGCTCATGTCAGGTACACAGATGATAACGGGTTCTTTTACGATACCCTCTGCACTACAGCAGAAAAAGGTTCATTACTGATATATGCGTTTGATGTTAATGAAGTAAAACAAGAGACCAGAGAGTATTTCCGTTTCAGGTGGGAAAATACATACCACTGTAATATGGAGCTGCCGATCTTTACGCATGCTTCGAGTGATTTCCAGGCCAATTTTTTTCCAAGCCCCGATACAGTCCTTCCCAACAACATGGCTTATAATTTCAATGATGTATCCACAGGATTCGGCATTGTAAGCTGGTACTGGAACTTTGGTGATGGTTCTTCCTCCATGGAACAAAATCCAAAACACACCTATGCAGAACCAGGTGTTTATGATGTTACCCTTACTATTTCCACCGAGCACCTGGCCAGTGATATGTTCACCAGTGCCATCGTAAAGAAGATCAGGGTGGGTATGAAAGATTATTATCATTTTGGAGGCCATGCCTTCGCCGGATATTTCCCGGTAGATATTGGCAACGCTTATCTGTACCAGATCATAGAGGATGACTTCATCCCCATCGACACTACCGTATTCGATCAATACGGTTATTATATGTTTCCTCAGCTTATTGAAGGAAATTACAAAGTAAAGACTTTCCCTTCACCACTTTCTTCCCAGGCCGGTGCATACCTGCCAACATATTTTGGCAACTCATTGCTCTGGACCAAAGCCCAGACTATTAAGTTGAATGCAACCGCATGGGAATATGATATCAGCATGGTGGAAAACTATGATTACAATACAGGCGGTGGTGTTATCGATGGCATTGTTTTCCTTGAAGGGAAAAGTATTGTTGTCGAAGATGTCGAGGTCATCCTTTTTAACGAAGCCGACAATTGCCTGACTTATATTAAATCCGATAAAGGCGGAAACTTTCAGTTCATGGAATTGGCATACGGAACCTACAGGGTACTGGCAGATGTGCCGGGGAAATACACCTATCCGACCAGCATCACTTTATCTGAAAGCAACCCCACTATTGAGAACATCGACCTGATCGTCTACGATGAAGACATTGCCCACGGGATAGGAGATGATGTTGTTACCATGCTTACGGGACTTGGTGACCCATATCCCAATCCGGCCAGCACATATGTGAACTTTGAGTTTAACCTGCTGGAAAGGGGACAGATCCAGGTATTCGTCCTGAACCAGGGCGGCCAGGTCGTAGATAAATACAACGGCCATCACCATGCAGGAGATAACAAGGTACAGATGAACACCTCTAATCTTGCTTCAGGGATGTATAAGCTGATGGTTCTGTTTGGTAATGAAAAACATATTAAGTCCTTTATAAAAATTAACTAAAGGCTGATAACCCATAGGAAAAGGCATCCCGTAATGTTTTTCGGGGTGCCTTTTTTTTACACACAGAGAAAAAACCGCTCAGGTATGCAGCTATTCGTATACCACAGGCAACCTTTGTTTTGGGGATGAGTCTTAAAAACAGTTGAGTTTTTTGATGGTTCCAGACCAGGAAATATTAGAAGGCTGCAAATCAGGAGAAAGACATGCTTTCGGTTTGTTGTATAAAAAGTATGCATCCACCATGCTGGGTATTTGTATGCGATATTGCAAACGGAAGGAGGAGGCTGAAGATGTGCTTCATGAAGGTTTCATCAAAGTATTCTCCAACGTGTCGAAATTCAGGGGAGATGGTTCTTTTGAAGGATGGATCAAGCGCATTATGATAAACACATCATTGAGCTATTACCACGCCAACCTGAAGCATTATTTCCAGTCGGGTGTTGAAGAAATTGCAGACCTGACCGTAGGTAATGAAGATGAAGGCATTTATAGCAATGCTCCTGCAAGATCTGAGCTCCTGGGCCTTATTCAAGACCTGCCTGATGGCTATCGCTTTGTGTTTAATATGTTCGTATTCGAAGATTTTTCACATAAAGAGATCGCAGCAGAACTCGGTATTTCCGTGAACACTTCAAAATCACAGCTGGCAAAGGCACGACGACGCTTGCAGAAAAAGCTTGATGAAGACTATAACTTAAAACCCAATATCCGTTCGAAATGAAAAAAGAACGAAAACATAATCTTGATAAGCTCTTCCTGGAATCTCTCGGGGGGCATCAGGTAGAGCCTTCACCGGGTATCTGGGAATCGCTGTTATCCTATATCCCTTCAGGTGGAAACAGGGGGCTGTTCCTTTTCCTGGCCTCAGGCATTCTGATCGGGGCATTTACCGTTTTCATGCATTCTACCCTGATACCGGATCCGGAAGGACACAGCGAAAGCAATATTACCCATACACAAGAAGTTGCCGCAGAAATCGAAATTGCGCAAGCAGAAAATACTCAACTCAATAATGAAACCTTAGCTGATGAAACTGTAGCTGAATTTGAGAATCCCATATTTGTGAATCAGGAGAATCTCGAAAAAGGCGATTTCAGCCATGGATTCATCTCTTATATCGTCATCCCGGAAGCCGAAATGATCAGCAATCCGATCGAAATATACTCAACTTTAGAAAGCAGGGGATCACAGCTTCGTGAAAGCCCTGATCCCATCTTCGATCTTAATGTCAGGGACAGCTACGCCAAAAAGGCTGACGTTCTCTTTGGAGCAGCCTTCAGTCCGGCGGTGAACATCTTCCCCGACGGGCAAAACCGCAACGACTACTCCATTGAGCTGGTCGCTGCATATGAAAAATCGAGGTTCCTCATCGAGAGCGGGCTCGGAGCTAACTACACCAGCGAAAGCGCTAAATACCAGGTCAACTATACCAGCTTCGACAGCGTAGGATATTATGTTGGAGTGACTTCATTCACCATCGACCCGGTAAATCCTGATTCGGTGATCTTCGAAACAAATTTAAAAAACCTCTACGACAGCATTGACCATTACTCGGTGACGGAAAATACCAATAAGTATGCATACCTGCAGATCCCCCTCCGGGTGGGTTACCGGGTACTGCAAACGCCACGCTTTTCGATCGACCTGAAAGCAGGCATTTTATTCTCACTGCAGATATACAAGGATATTCCCGGTGTACCCTATCGTGGCAACGATGCCGATGACATTGAGGTGACCAGGCAATATCCCGACAGGCTGACTACCAGCTGGCAGTATACCGCCGGTATTGGCCTCAACTACCAGATCAATAATAAAGTGCGATTTACTTTGGAGCCATTTTACAGGCAATATATAAAATCAGCTTATTCACCGGCCTCGGCATTCCCAGCACGTTCACCACATGCCTTTGGGATCAGGGGTGGACTGTATTTTCATTTCTAATGAACCAATACTAAAATGAAAACGATAAGGCTAATACTCTATATGTTTTTACTCGGAATTGCTTCCCTGCCGGGAAGGGGCAACAATCCGCCGGCAGATTGCGATGCCGATTTCGAGTTCAGCTATGTACCTACGACGCCCATACATGTGCAGTTCACGGACATCTCGACAGGAGACCCGACAAGCTGGTTTTGGGATTTCGGCGATGGGTACACCTCCAGCGAACAGAACCCCGTACACCCATATCCTGAACCCGGGATGTATGAGGTATGTCTCATCATTGAGCATGATGTACCACCCAATTATTGCAGCGATACTATTTGTAAGATGGTGGAGATCCCTGACACGGTGGCCTGCGAAGCCATATATTCCTACAGCATCGATCCTTTGTTTCCTCTCGAGGTCACCTTCTTCGACCATTCAGTGGGAAATATTACCAATTGGGAATGGAATTTTGGTGACGGTACCACTTCATTTGAACAGAACCCCGTACACATCTTTCCGGATCCGGGCGAATTTCTTGTTTGCCTGAATGTTTACAATGCCGATTCGATGGAAAGCTGTTTCCATTTCATTTGCGAGACCATTGATATCCCCGATACCATGACCTGTATTGCAGAATTTGCCATTGTGGCCGATTCGAGCAGCATGGTGATGAACCATTTTAGCTTTTATGACCAGAGCAACGGCTATCCCGATAACTGGTTCTGGGAGTTTGGGGATGGGAGCTTCTCTACCGAACAACATCCAACACATGTGTATGCCGAGCCCGGACTGTATGAAGTTTGCCTGAACAGCTGGAACAGCAGCTTCCCGTACTGCAACGACATACGATGCAAACTTGCACAGACACCGAGTTATTACAAGCTTGGCGGGCAAGCCTTCATAGGCGAAACGCCCATCAACAATCCATATCATACCGGCGACACCGGGATGGCCATACTGTACCGGCAACGTTCCGATATGGGCCTTGTGGCTGTTGACACCAACATCTTTTTCGAGCATGGATATTTCTGGTTCTCCGACATGATGGAATTGCCCTATGTGATCAAGATCGGCCTGACGGAAGGCTCTGCAAACTTCGATGCAGTAGTTCCCTCATATTATCCTTCCATGATGCTCTGGCAGGATGCTGCCTCAGTCATGCTTGATGAAGATAATTTCGAATCTCACACCTCCCTGTTGGAGACGATTGAGCTTGAGACTGGCCCCGGAGGCATTAAAGGGCGCATCATCGACGATAAACGCTGGGAGCTGATCCACACTCGCGGGTTTAGTGATGTTCCTGTGATCCTTACCGATATGTTAAGCCAGCCACTGGGCTGGACCCGGGCCAATACAAATGGTCAATTTACCTTTAACAACATCGCCTACGGATCTTACCTGGTGTATGCCGACCTCACAGGAATGTATTCCCTGCCGGAAACAGTGATCCTGAGTGAGGACTACCCGCTTGTCGACTCCATTTTCATTGAAATGTCGCTAACCCCACTACTGAGTATCCGGGAGCCGGAGCAAAGGATGTTCGATATACTGGCTTTGTATCCCAATCCGGCAAAAAGCAGCATCAATCTGAATATATCGGCAGAAGAAAATGCAGGAATAGAGATCATGGTTTACAACCAGCTGGGCCAGCAGATGCTTGGTGAAAACCATATGATCTACAAAGGAGAAAATAAACTGGAGATCAACATATCAAATTTACCTGAAAGCATTTATTTCCTGCGTTTGCAGGCAGTAAACGGAACACCCTTGATGAAAACCTTTATCAAGGTTGATTAGTTAATGTTTTTTGGTCTGAAGACGAGAGCGGCCTTTTTGGCCGCTCTTTTTTATTTCGCATGTGCCATTTAAAGTACCTCACCCCCTGGCCCCCTCTCCTCAAGGAGAGGGGGAAAAGGGGGATGGGGGTTAAGGGGGTGAGGTTTATCCGGCCCCGCCAGGGCCGGCATTGCAACACATCTATTATTTTCGTAACTTAGCTTTATAGAGACCACCACTATGCACCGCATTTTCAGTATCATTCTTTTCATATGCTTGCTCTCCCCAGGGCAACTCCTGGCTCAATCATGCCTGCCGGAAGGGATCGAGATTACCACCCAAGGGCAGATCGACAGCTTTGCGATCAATTATCCTGGTTGTACTGAGATTGAAGGAGATGTGCATATTGAAGGTGAAGACATTTCAAATCTCAATGGATTGATTACAATAAATGCAATTTATGGAGATTTCTTTATTGGTGGATTTAATGGTGGAAACCCATCTTTAGAAACACTTAGTGGATTAGATAACTTAATTAATATTGGAGGAGACTTTTGGATTGAAGATAATGATGTACTTATTAACCTTATTGGATTAAGTAATTTAACTACTATTGGAGGAGATTTTTCTGTAGAGCGTAATGACAGCATGGTACGTTTTATTGGTCTTGAGAATATTGAACTGATTAGTGGAACATTTAGAATTATTTCCAATGATGGTCTAATAAATTTGAATGGTATTAACAATTTGAGTTCTGTTGGAAAGAGTTTAGACGTTTTTAACAATAACAAACTTGAGGAAATCGATGCTTTGCAAAGCATTGATACTATTGGAGTCGATTTAAGAATCG
>QMPN01000036.1 GCA_003648575.1 Bacteroidota bacterium | reverse complement strand
TTTGAGCCATAGAATACAAGGAAACGGAAATATTTAAAAGTGATGATGGCAGACGCATTGCTAATATATGCGGTACAATTTAACTAAATAAGAATGCAACCTGTGCAAGAAATGCACAAGTTCGAAAATTGTCATTTGTATCTTATTAATACTTTTATTTGTGATTTAATTGATGTAAACGACAAGATCAATTGGGGTAACAATTAGCTAAGAATGAATTAATCATTAAAAAACGGAAATATATGTGCGGCATATGGTCGCCAAAATGAGTATAAATTCCAGAAAACGTGTTTTCTAATTAGCACTTAATCAATTAGATAGAAATTTGAAATATGGTGGGACGAATCCCTCTTTCTCCGCTAACTAACTCAAAACCCGCGCTTTACGCGGGTTTTTTTATTAGTACTTCGCAGCTGTCAAGCTTGCTTGAACAGCTGTGGGGGGCAAATAAAAATGCCGACGAAGGAGGGTTTCAGTTACTTATGCCCTCCCCCCTCCGGGATCACGACCCCTCCCGAGTACTCGGGATCGGGGGAGTAATCCCATTATTAAAGCACCTCACCCCCCGGCCCCCTATCCTGAAAAGAGAGGGGGAGATCCATGCTCATGCTTGCTAACATTGCCTGCGAAGTTTAAACCGGACAGTAGTGTATCCCAAATGTAAATTCGGATAATAATTCAAAATCCAAAACTCAAAATCCAAAATTTATCTCAGCATCTTACGGCCATAAGCACCAATCAGGAAGGTGACAAATAACACACCGAGTATGGCGTTGATTGTCATCGGAATCTTAATGATCCCTGAGCCGATAGGCGCCCAGTCGCCCAGTCCGGCACTGAATGTTGTCTGAATGGCAAATACAAAAGGTTTCCAGCCTGTAATTTCAGTGCCATATACTTTCACATTATCCCAATATACGTACAGTTCCGGGTTTGAGTGGAATATGATAAAATAAATGAATGTGAAGAGGCCTACCATGCCAAGGGTCGACAATACGATGCGGTACAGATCCACGCCCCAGCCAAAAACCTTTTCATAGAGGAGGTATCTCATCCAATACTTCGGTTTGCTGCGCCATGGCGCTAAACGCATTTCTCCCACGTTCTTATAGTGCATCCATTTATAATAGGCGGCATCTTCTTCTTTTAGTTCCCCATTACTGCCCCAGATATGCCTGAGCACCTTGTATTGCTCTTCCAGCCGGGTAAAGATGCCATTTTTACATCTCTTCCTGGCCATTCTTCTATGGTTGTTGATCTGATATAAGCTGTGGTCGTTAAAGGCCATGAGTGCTTTGTGAAAGACACCGAAAAATGCCTGAACCTCAGCAAAAACAGCTTTGATCGACTCATCCTTATAATTGTTTTCTACTGTGGAAAAGTACTTGGCCACCTTAATCATGTCTTGCGTGCCCTCATCACTGAAATGCTTGTAATATATTGGGATGAAGTCTTCCTGTATACTTTGCTTATACAAAACATAATATCCTCGAAGAAGTTGCTCATCTGTGGCTTTGTCCTCTCGTCGGTGAGATTGATCCAGTTGATCCAGTTTTTCGTTATCATGAAATAAGATTTCTTGCAGTTTCCTCCAATTGTCGGGGATAGCATTTAACACAGTATCCTCCTGGTAATATTCTTTCATAAAGCCATAGGGTAGGTCATTATCTTTATATGCACCTCCCTGGATAATATTGTCTTTGATTAAAAAGTCTTTTTTGTCACCGAAAAAGAACTTTTTGAGTCTGTTGCCGGCAGAACTTCCCTGTTCCGGTTCAATGCTTGCTGCATAGCTTTTATCTTTCTTTTTCATCAGCTTTTTCCCCTTCATCCTCCAGTTTCGAGGAATTTCAAATCCGTTGAAAGTCGCATTGATAAAGGAAAAGCTGGCAGGTATATAATTTGTAAATGAGAGCCGTTTGTCGATGAAAGTATTGTCGAGGATAAGGTCTCCATTCCCCGATTGCTGACTACTATTGTGAAACACAAATGAGCCACCCACAAAACACCCTGTAAAATCAAGACTTAACTGATGGCTGGTATCACGGAAGGTCAGATCTCCCTCAAAATTATTGTGCCGCAGAGCTACGGTAGAGTCAAATTGAACCTTATTAAATTCAGCATTCCTGATCTTATTTTCCATAATGGCGATGGCCCTGGCAAAAATAATAGTGGAAGAATCATTAAGGAATTCACCCTTACCAAAGCTGAGGTTCCCCTCTACTACATTATGATCGAAATAAATAGTGGAATGAACTTCTACATTTCCAAGGTGAACCGCAGTAAATTTATTTTGCTGTAAGAACATGGCATAGCTAAAACTGCATTCTTCGTAGGAAAGTGTACCAAAAACAGATGTATTTCTGATCCTGTGTACATCTGAAAAAGTATTGTCTTTAAACTCCAGATCATTTTCGATCTTGCAATACAGCATGATGAATTCTCCATTGAACTGATTGTTGTTAAAGCTGAGATCTTTCCCCACACTCACATTATTGCATGAAAAGTCTACGATATCTTCGCAATTAGAAATATACATCTGACGATACCTGCCCATGCTGATCTTGGACGTACGTGTGCGGTTTCTTGAATAAGAAAATTTATCGCTCAGCGTTGTCCTGATCAAAAGTTGTTCGGGTGTATAGTTATTACGTATGTTTATCTCATTTTCTATATTACTATGCTCAATCTGCATACCCAATAGGACCTTTTCATCTTCAGTAGCCTTGTCTTCGTCCTCGGCTGAGGGTGGGAATGCGACTACCGAATAGACCACATTGTTTACTACTGAGAGGTCGTTTGCAGTGGCATCATTGATAAGAATGCTTTCAGTAACATAATTATCCGTTACATAGCAATCATTCGATTTTATGCTAATAAGTTCAAGATTTTCCTTGAAATGATTGTTCTCAAGTCTAATATGTTGCGATTCGAGTTTTTTGAAACTCCAGGTGCGAAAGCTCTGGACTTCAAGAATATCCAGGTGTCCTGTTTTAGTATCGGAAATGCTGGAGAAGTCCGATAAGAAGTTTCTGAAAAACTTTATGTTGCTGGTTACCGAATTTTTGAGCCTGAAATTGCTGGCAGTATTATATTCTATCAAACAGTCCTGATCCAGCTTGCATCTGTCCATATACAATTCCTTCTCTATGATGCAATCTTTGACTGTAAAGCTCCTGCTCACGGTCAGGTTGCTCAGGTTGGTGTCGCCCAACTCATCACATTCAGAAATAGTGATGTTAGCGAACACACTGTTGTACAGATTCAGGATGGCAGTAGTGTTGAAATTAAACATCAGGTCGACCGACCTGGAGTGGTTGATCATAATTTCATTCGTGATCCGGTTACCAGCGAGGAAAATGTCATCTGTTTGTAAGTTGTTTAGCTTGATATAATCCAGTGCGAAATTGTTATTTAGTTTGATTTCGCTCAGATGTGAATTTTTTATTTCAAGTCCCTTTACAAACGCATTGTCATCGATAGTGTAATTTAGGGCTTGGATATTTTCGATTTCGGCCGTATCAAAAATATAGTTATCCGACAGGAAGAGGTTATGCGTTTGCATCGTTCCCCAATTGAACTCTCCATGGAAAAGGTTCCTGTTGGTAAGGGTTTGCTGGCTGAAAGTACAGGAGTTAAATTTTACCTCTCCGGCAACATCTATGTTCGCAATGATGTTGAGTTTGCTTTCCAGAAAATATACTGCTATGGTATCCTCAAATTTTGAACGGATTAGTTTTAAGAGCCCGTCTACTTTGGTAAACCAAAAATTAGTCTCCCCTTTTACCTGCATCCGTGTGATGCTAAGGTCGTTGTTTATTAAAGAATTGGTGATTTCCATTGATTGCATAACTGCAATATCTTCTATTGTCAGGGCGTCAGCATTCAGCATATTAATATCTGCTTTCCCCTTAAGATGCAGTTGTTTCAAAAAGAGATATCCGGCTATGTCATTGTGATATATGATCAGGTTGTCGTCGGAGTTTAAAGATTTTATGAGGACATCCCTGCCTATCACATTATCTTCGAGGTTCAACTTCCCTTGCATGGTGTTGACCTGACACTTAACATACCCACTGCATTTATTTCCTGCCAGGTAGAGGCCTTCCTTAAAGTCAGAGTAGCTCAGGTGGAGGTCATCTTCAATCGAAATATTGTTGAAGGTAGCACCCTTAGCAAAAGTACACAACTCATAGATCAGAGATTGTTTGAAACGTGATCTGGAAACCAAGAGCTTTTCTCTGAATGTACATCCCAGGAATACAAGATCCTGTTCAAAAACATTGGGCCTGTTTTCTATGCTTTCAATAATGCAATTCTTAAAATGAAGCATCCCCTCAATACTGGATCCATCCTGGAAGATCAGCTTTTTAATCAGACAGTTTTCCAGTGTGCTTGTATTTTTTTCATCAGGGTTGATATGCAATTCGTCTATACTTTTGTCAGAGATGAGTTCTCCGGAGCTTGTTACTTTTTTAAGTGTTTTGGATGGGTCACGGCCGGTGATTTTAAATAGCTGTAATACCTCAGACCCTTTGTCTGTTTTGATGACAGGCTCATGATCGTTATTGGATAGCGCAATTTCGATCTTACTCTTTTGCGAGATCTTGATCTGACACTTAACTTTACATGATGAGACCACCACGCTGAACATGCTCTTCTCAATACTGAAGCCTTCAGTTATTTCTGTTTGAAAGAAAACAATGCCAAAGAAGGTATATAAGCTCTTATAGCTGTTCCTGCTGGCTTTTATAAGCTGGCTGTTGATGATACTGACACTGCCTATCTGGCAATTTGAGAAGGAAATCGGGTAAAAAGTAGAGGTGATATTTACATTCTCAATAATTAGCTCATCTATAGTGCAATGATTGAAGGAGATTGCCCTCCCTTTGAAATCTGCTTCATCAATATTACGCAGGACCAGTTTCTTGAAATGGATATGGTTTGACTCGTACTGATTGAAGAACTTTATATTGGCATCCTGACTCTCTATTATTATTTCCCCCAATATGAGTTGGGGGTCTCCGTTTACCAGCTTGTATTCGCTTTTACAATGCTCACACAATATCAACTCACCTTCATCGGGCATCTGATATGTGGTAATCTTACCTCCCGACAGGGCTTCTCCTGAGAAATTAGTCTCATCCTTGCAGGATTCATTCCGGCAAATAAAAAAGTGATTTTCTTCTGACATATGGCTTTTGATTAAGATTTTCTATTGGTGTTGAATACAGGGCTGCCGTCTACAGCCATGCTAATTTAAGAAATAATTCATGGCTTTCGCCAGTCGTTTCAGCATTTTGGACTATTTTTATCCGTTCAAAAGAAGCATGCAATGAATTACCCCGACCCTATAGATCCCGGCAAGCTCGACCTGGTGATGCGCGATTATGATCACGTAATATATTATGCCGATCAGGCACTGAAAACTCCTGGCGGGAATGACCTGGCAGATCCTGATATCCGCCTGCTTAAGCATATCCTGGCCAAGTTGACGATTTATAGAGAAATAGACCTGTATGCTGTGAGCAGCTTTGCCCTCTTCTGTTTCCAAAAGGATTTTATTGAGCAAAAAAATGACCACATCAAGGAATCATTCGATGATGCTTTCAGAAATGATCCGCTGGTCGTGCTAAGATCAGGAAAAGGGAGTAGCTTATTAGATACAGCAAAAGCATTGGACTACCTGGAGGATCATCCGGGCATACTCAACCTTGTCTTCTGGGGTATGCCGGAGGTAGGCCGCCGGCTCATCAGCTTCGTTGATGAACTTAAAGAAGGGCAGGGTGGGGACTTTCCGGAAATGGACGCTTTGCGGACTATGATATTGGAGTCCTACGAAGGACTTATGGATGCACAAAAGACAGCTGCAAACCTCCTGTCATGTATCCATGCTGCAGGCATTGTTATGCCCATGATGCTCGTTATGGGAAAGATGACACCCTCTGAATATGCTACTGCCGTGCTGGCCATAAACCTCAGGCACGAAATGAGTGATAAAAAACCTGATGCTTGCAAATTATACGATAAAGAATTACGTCATTTCAAGGTAAATCAGGATCATCCGGATGAAGCTTATAAGGAGTTGCATGCACAGGCAATCAAGGCCCTTGAATATGTGTCGTTTTTTACCGGAGCCGGTAGAGATCTCGAGCCGGGTATTCGCGACCTGATCGGGGCAGGGGAGAGCTATAACCTCGAGTTTAAAACCTCCTTACGATGGGATATGCGGCAAGAGAAGAAAAATTCTGCCATTGAACATGCCAGTCTTAAAACCATTTCTGCCTTTCTGAATTCCAGTGGAGGCCATCTGCTCATAGGCGTCGAAGACGATGGCAGGGTGGAAGGGGTCGAGATCGATAAGTTTGAAAATGATGATAAATTTCTCTTGCATTTCTGGAACCTGGTGAAGGCTTCCATGGGCCAGGAGGTCACACCTTACATAAAAACTACCCTTGAGAAGATCGACGGCGGAACGGTGTGCCATGTAAAATGCCTGCGCAGCCCGGCACCGGTGTTTTTACGTCAGAAGGGCTTCGGAGAAGAGTTTTTTATCCGCACAGGACCCAGTTCGGCCAGTTTAGAGATCAGGGAAGCACTGAAATATATAAGTGAAAGATTCCCAGCTAAATAGAATAGGGTTGCCAACCTTAATAAGGTTGGCAACCCTATTCGACTAACCCATAACCAAATTCCTTCCCCTTATCCACTGCCGGAATACCATATTCCATCCATACCGGGGCCGGAGCATCTTTCAGATAGTAATCGAAGAACTGCAACATACGAATGCTCAAATCTTTGCAGTCGGCACGGCGCTTCAGATTGTGCGGAGCATCATTGTATGTAAGCATCCACACCGGTTTGTTCAGCCTGCGCAGCGCCACAAAATACTCTATGCCCTGGTACCATGGAACGGCCCCATCTTTATCATTATGCATCATCAGCAGGGGTGTCTCTACCTTGTCGGCAAAAAATACTGGGGAATTCTCAATATATCTCCAGGGCTTTTCCCAGAGGGTGCCGCCCAACCTGCTCTGGCTGCCTTCATACTGGAACATCCTGCTCATGCCCGATCCCCATCGGATTCCGCCATAAGCGCTGGTCATATTGCTGACAGGTGCCCCAGCCATAGCAGCAGTAAACATATTCGTCTGGGTCACCAGGTAAGCTACCTGGTATCCACCCCAGCTCTGTCCCTGTATGCCGATGTGCTCCCCATCTACCCAGGGCTTTTCCATTAGCTTGAGGGTACCGCTAACAATCGAATTGTACGCACTTTGCCCGGGGTATCCTGTTTTATACACAATGTCGGGCACAAAAACGAGGTAACCGTTGCTGGTATAAAATGTGAAGTTTACCGTCGATCTGCTGGGCCTCGGAGTGTAATGCCTGTGAAGTCCATTAGAATATTTTTCGTAGAAATATACGATCATTGGATAGGACGTATCCGGGTCAAAATTTTCCGGCTTGTAGAGAAGGCCGTCCAGTTCAATGCCATCCGCCGAAGTCCAATGTACCATCTCGACACTGCCCCATAGGTAGTCTGCCTGTTGCGGGTTGGCATCGGTCAGTTTCTTTTCATAACTGAATTTCCGATCACTCAGGTAGAGGTCCGGGTATTCCTTAAAGCTCATCTTCTGCCAGATCATCTCATCAGAATTCTTTGCTTTTTTAGGAGTGTAATAGCTATGGGGGCTCATGAAGATCTTTTCGGGGACAGGATCCCTTGACAATACCAGATTGTAAAATCCAGCTTCTTTATTCGCTTCATTAAAAGCCTTGAGAAGAAGCTCTTCTCTATCGGGTATATATTCTTCATCTGGATCAAGGATGATATACCTGAACTTTAATTCATTCTTCCTGCCGTTGGTGAGATTTATCGGCACGGCTTCGTCGTTGGGATCCAGCATCCAGAGGTCGTAGCGATCATATACGATCATCCTGTCATCATTTGCGGTCCATCCTTTCATGCCATAAGGTCCGGGGGTGGTGGGCATATCAAACTCTTCGTAGCTGAAACAGACGGGAATATTTTCAGTAAGCGTGGCGAACTCCCCGCTTTTGACGGAAAAAGAGTTCCAGCTGCTGTCCTTCTCATTATAAAAAGCAATATAGCGGCCAAGCGGTGAGAGGTATGCTCCTGACTGATGCTTTTCCAGGATGAGTTTCTTCTCGCCATTGTCAACATTGATCAGGTAAACATCCTGGTATCCTTCCGCATCCCACGACATCTCTTTATAATAAGGCTTGCGTGCAAACCCCAGGGCATATGAACCAAGATGCTTCTTGTCCATGTTGATTCGTATCATTTCTTCATTTGCCAGTTGTACCATCCTCCCCAGGGGAACATGATATACTGCCATATAGGCTCTTTTCAGATCATCTTCTTTTTGTTTGAGCTGCTGAGGTTGCAGGCGGTCGTCCTTCCAGTTCCAGATGTCAACACTCACCTTTTCATCAGCGGTGAGCGTGTCTTCTGCTTCTTCTTCAGGTATCGATGCCGTACCAAAGAAGAGACGTTTGCCATCCTCAGAAAAGAGAATGTTTGAGTTTTCTGATACACACCATCCCGCAGGCATAGCAGAAGCATTGGTATCCACCGCCGTGATCAGCTTATTCCTGTTCAGATCCCAGAGTTGAAGATCATAAACTTTAACCTTCCCGGTATCGGCCGAGAAGAGCCAGGCCAGTTGCCCACCTTGCTCATCGGCTGTTACCTTCTTCGCATAGCCGGGGCCTTGATACAGAAGCTGAGATTGTATCCCCGGGTAGATCGTGTAGTGTACAAACACAGAGTCGATACTGTCCTTCCTTGTTGTCAGGAAAGTGAGCATATTTCCATTCTTCGAGAATGAATATTCAGTCACATTTTCGAACGAAGCCATCTCTCCTGTTCCGGGATGATATACCTCCATAGTCTTCCCATCCTGCTTCTTCTTTTTCTTTTCCGGCTTTGCCTCTTCCTTAGCAGAGGAAGTGTCTGCAGCAGTTGTGTCTTTTATCTCTGATTTTTTCTCGATCAGCCACGCGACCCACGATTGGCCCTCCACAGGAACCTTAAAAGATTTGATGCCGGGAATGAGAACGAGGCTGTCGGCCTCGAGGATATAGATGCCAAGTGAGTCCTTTGGCAATTTGTCTTTCTTCACACCATCCAGCTTGGCCTGCCTGATGGTGTCGAAGGGTGCTTTTATTTTAAATACGATGAAGTCTTCAGCCGGGGATATACGCGCAGCATAGCCTCTTTCGAAATCCATATAATCCTCATTGGCAGTATTGTATAACAAGAGTGTGCCATCGCCTTCCTGTGGGTTTATTTCATAACTGACGAAATTCCCATCAAGACTGATCATGCTGTTTGTGACGTTCTTCCAGAGGTCATAATCATCATGACTGAGCGGCCTTTTGTCCTGTGAAAAGCTTGAGCCAGCAGTAAAAAGAAGCAGTGTAAAAACAAGGATCGTAGTAAGTTTTTTCATTATATATCTAGCTAACAATTGTGATTTGAATGTGAATATCGCTGAAAGCTCACCCAATTTATTAATTTTATGTTAATTATGTATAATATTTATTTATACCAGATAAAAAAGAGCTAATTTTGCAGCACGTTGATCGCGTAGAAATCAGGCAATTGTTTTAAGAAATGAGTTACATCGAATTTGATAAAAACCAGCTAATAAACCTGGGATATTCCCTTAAGAGGGAACTGATCAGGTCCAACCGGGCGGGAGCATACTCCAGTCGTACCATTATCGGTTGCAATACAAGGAAGTATCATGGACTTCTCATCGCGCCCCAACCGGGCATCGATAATGAGAATCATGTCTTATTGTCGAATATGGATGAGGTGGTGATACAACATGATGCCGGCTTTAACCTTGGTATCCACAAATACCCGGGTGGCGTTTATAATCCCGGTGGCCATAAATATATCCGTGATTTCAATACCGAACCTATCCCAAATATTCTTTACAGGGTTGGTGGGGTATTGCTCAGGAAGGAAATGATCTTTTCTGAAGCTTCTGACAGGATCATGATCCGCTATACCCTTGAAGATGCAAATTCGCCAACGAGCTTAAGGTTTAACCCTTTCCTGGCATTCAGGAATATGCATAAGCTTTCGAAAGCAAATTTCGATATCAATGACAAGCATCGCAAAGTACCCAACGGGATCAGCGTACGTTTGTACAATGGGTATACCCCTTTGTTTATGCAATTTTCAAAAGAGGTTGACTACATCCACAACCCGGAATGGTATTACAATATCGAGTACCAGGAGGAGATGGAACGTGGCTACGATTTCCAGGAAGATCTTTTTGTGCCGGGATTCTTTGAAACTGAGATCAAAAAGGGCGAAAGCATTGTATTCTGCGCCGGGACTTCTGAGGTGAAGCCCGCAGGCATCAAGCGTTCCTTCACTGCGGAGGTAAAAAAACGTACACCCCGTGATAATTTTGAGAACTGCCTGGCAAATTCTGCGCAGCAGTTTATTATCAAGCGTGATAACAAGACCTGGGTGGTAGCCGGTTTTCCGTGGTTTGGCCGATGGGGCAGGGATACTTTTATCGCCCTGCCGGGATTGACTTTGTTCAATGATGATGCAAAGACATGCAAGGCAGTGATCGATTCCATGATTGCTGACCTCAAAGGCCCTTTATTCCCGAATATCGGGGAAGGGAATGACTCGGCATACAATTCCGTTGATGCCCCACTGTGGTTTTTCTGGACGCTTCAGCAATATGCTGAACACACAGGTGATAAAAAGGCTGTCTGGAGTGCATACAGCCGCAAAATGAAAATGATCCTCGACGGATTCAGGGCTGGGACAGATTTTGATATCCATATGCAGGACAATGGCCTGATCTGGGCCGGAACGCAGGGGCATGCTCTTACATGGATGGATGCCATGGTAGACGGAAAAGCAGTTACGCCTCGTATTGGTATGCCTGTCGAGATTAATGCCCTTTGGTATAATGCCATCATGTTCAGCATGGAGCTCGCTGAGGCAGCAGGAGATGAGAAATTTATTGGGCAGTGGAAAGATATTGCAGATATGATCCCGGAATCATTTACTCAGACATTCTGGGATAAAGGCCGTGGATACCTGGCAGATTATGTAGGCGTCGATGGTGCAGACTGGTCGGTACGCCCTAACCAGATCATCGCGGCATCATTGCCATACAGGGCAGTGGGTGAAGAGATATGTATGGGTATTTTGGATGTGGTACAAAAGGAACTTGTCACACCACGTGGTTTGAGGACCTTGTCACCCAAAAATATCAATTATAAGGGCATCTATTTTGGGAGTCAGGTAGAGCGCGACAAGGCCTACCATCAAGGAACGGTATGGCCATGGTTGTTTGGACATTTTTCCGAAGCCTATCTCAGGATGCATGGTAAGGGTGGTGTTAATTATATTAATGGTCTGTACAAAGGATTTGAAGAAGTAATGACAGAGGCCGGCATAGGTTCTATATCGGAAGTTTATGACGGCGATCCCCCGCACCTCCCCGGTGGAACTATTTCACAGGCATGGAGCGTATCGGAACTGCTAAGGACCAACGCCCTCTTGAAAGAGTACAAGAAGAAAAAGAAGTAATAAATTATATATTGATCGGCAGATGAAAGTTTTAATGTTCGGATGGGAATTTCCTCCACACATCACAGGGGGCCTGGGTACAGCTTGCTACGGCATGACCAAGGGCCTGATGAAGCATGATGTGGAGGTGTTATTCGTTGTTCCCAAAGCATATGGTGATGAAGACCAGCAAGCCGTACGCCTGATCAACGCAAGCGACATCAGCGTTGACTTCAAGGATAAGAAGTATGAAGAATACTGGCAGCGCATCACCTATATGGAGATCGGGTCCAACCTGATCCCATACGTAGGACCGGAAGAGTTCAAAAGGATCATGGAAGCGAATGAACTGGAGTTGCAAAGCAGCGAAGATACTGTGCTTTCAAAGAAATTCGAATTCTCAGGGGAATACGGTACCGACCTGATGGATGAGGTGAAGCGCTATGCCCTCATTGCCTCTGCCGTAGCTGCCACTCAGGAGTTTGATGTGATCCACGCCCACGACTGGCTGACTTATGCTGCAGGCATTGCTGCCAAAAGCGTAAGCGGAAAGCCACTCATTGTTCATATGCATGCCACCGAATTCGACCGTTCAGGAGAGAATATAAACCAGAATGTTTATGATCTTGAACGCAAGGGCATGGAAGAAGCCGACCGTGTGATCGCAGTCAGCAAGCTTACCCGCAATATCGTCATCGAAAAATATGGTATCGATCCCGATAAAGTATCTGTAGCATATAATGCTGTTGAGCCCAGCGATAAGTCTGATCAGCAGTATCAGCGTGGAGTAAAGGAAAAGGTGGTTACCTTCCTTGGAAGGATCACTTTCCAGAAGGGCCCCGACTATTTCGTGGAAGCTGCAAGAAAAGTACTTGATAAAGACCCGAACGTCCGTTTCGTGATGGCAGGGAGCGGCGACATGATGAATAAAACCATACGCCGTGTGGCTGAACTAAAGATGGGCGACCGCTTCCATTTCACTGGTTTCCTGAAAGGGGATGATGTGGATCATATGTTTGGCCTGAGCGATGTGTTCGTGATGCCCTCGGTATCTGAACCTTTCGGTATCGTGCCCCTGGAAGCTATGCGATCAAACGTTCCTGTGGTCATCTCCAAACAATCAGGCGTTTCCGAGATACTGGTACATGCCCTGAAAATTGATTTCTGGGATGTGGATGCCATGGCCGACAGTATCTATGGATTGCTGCATTATGATGGCCTGTCGAAGATGTTCAGACGTTATGGAAGGACTGAGGTCGACAACCTGAAATGGGAGAATGCGGCCGTCAAGGTTAAAGAAGTTTATGAAAGTGTATTATAAGATCATTGAAGTATAAGAATATGAGGTCAATTTGTTTTTATTTCCAGGTACATCAGCCATACAGGCTGAAGACCTACCGTTTTTTCGATATCGGCGCCGACCATCATTATTATGATGAGCAGCAGAACAGTTTTATCATGAGGAGGGTGGCTGATAAATGTTACATCCCTATGAACCAGGTGCTGCTGGACCTGATCAATGAATATGGCTCTGCCTTTAAGGTGAGCTTCTCCATCTCAGGAACGGCTATCGACCAGTTCGAAGCCTATGCACCTGATGTGCTGGATAGCTTCAAGGCTCTGGCAGCAACGGGTAATGTGGAGTTTATTGCTGAAACCCACGGACATGCCCTCGTTGCACTAAAGAGCAAAGAAGAGTTTTTTGAACAAGTAGAGATGCAGAAGAAAAAGGTGGAAAAACACTTCGGACAAACACCTACAACTTTCAGAAATACCGAGCTGATATATTCAGACGGGATAGGGGAGATGGTGGCCGAGATGGGTTTTGACCTCATGCTGACCGAAGGAGCCAAGCATGTGCTGGGATGGAAAAGCCCGAACTACATGTATTCCAACGCCATCAACCCTAAGCTGAAGTTGCTGCTGAAGAACTTCCGACTGAGCGATGACATTGCTTTCAGGTTTTCACAACAGAGCTGGCCTGAATGGCCGATGACAACTGAGAAATTTGTTGGTTGGCTGAACGATATTGACCCAGAAGAAGAAGTGGTGAACCTCTTCATGGATTATGAAACCTTTGGTGAACACCAATGGCCGGAAACAGGCATCTTTGAATTTATGCGTGCCCTGCCGGGAAGGGTGTTCTCAGATTCAAACTTTACCTTCAACACCCCTTCAGAACTGGGTAAAAAGCTACAGCCGGTATCATCGGTGCATGTTCCTTATCCCATCTCATGGGCTGATGAGGAAAGAGACCTCACAGCATGGCTTGGAAATGAGCTACAGGATGAGGCCTTCGATAAGCTGTACTCTATCAAAGAAAAGGTAGAACATTGCGATGATCCTGATATCAAACGCGACTGGATCTACCTGCAAACATCCGATCACTTCTACTATATGTGTACCAAGTGGTTCTCCGATGGCGATGTACATAAGTATTTCAACCCTTACGGAACCCCATACGAAGCATTTATCAACTATATGAATGTGCTTTCCGACTTCGTAATCAGGGTAGATGAAAATTACAAGGAGCCAAGCTTCCAGAAGCAAGCTGAACAAAGCTTAAAAAATGTGGTCGACATGTCGAACACAAAGGTCAAGGAATTGATAAGCAAAGTAGATGTGGACGAGCTGGTACTGGTTTTACAGAATACCACTGATGATGTCAGGGAACGCATCATCCCTAACCTGGGTGTACGTGCAAAGAAAAAGTATGAGCAATTGCAGGATGAGATCAAAAAGGTGAAGAAATCGGATTTGCTCAAGTATACAGATAATGTTGAAAAAGAGCTCAGGAAACTCTTTAAATAGCGGGGATGGATCTTAAAATAGAAAAACAATTATTTATTGTAACCGGAGCCAGTTCCGGCCTTGGAAATGCGGTTGCACGTACCTTGCTGGAGCAGGGTGCTAAGGTGATAGCAATAGCCAGAAGGGAAAATAAGCTGGAGGAACTGCTCAATCAATATCCCGGCAGGGCAGAAATACTTTGTGGAAATGTTACGGAGGAGGAGACCATAGGTCGTATCCTTGGTCTTCTGAGCGACCGGGAGCTTTCAGGCGTATTTGTAAATGCAGGTGGACCGCCAGCCATGTCGTTTGAAGAAACGCAGATGGAATATTGGGATGAAGCCTACCGTCTGATCTTGCGCTGGAAGGTTGACCTGGTAAAAAGGCTACTGCCTGCCTTCAGGAAACAAAAGTATGGACGCATACTGTTTAGTGAGAGCTCAACAGTGAAGCAGCCCATCGAAAACCTGGTACTGAGTAATTCGCTGCGGATGGCCGTAGCGGGAGCTGCTAAGACCCTGGCCCTGGAAGTGGCAGAAGAAGGAATAACCGTAAACCTGATCGGCCCCGGATACCATGAAACTGCTGCTGTAGACCGTCTTTTTAAGAAGACGAGCGTGCTGCAGGGAATCACATTCGAACAAGCAAGAGAACAAACCATTGCCGACATCCCGGCAGGAAAAATCGGTGATCCGGACGAATTCGCATCACTGGCAGCCTGGTTGTTATCGCCCCTGTCGTCATTCGTAACAGGACAGGTGTATTCACTGGATGGTGGAAGCACGCGATACTCCCTGGGCTAATCAAAAAATTGTTTTAGAATTGAATGCTAAGAGGCATTCGGGCGTGTTAAAAATATTTTTCATGCCGTATATGAATTAGTATATTTTTGCAGGAATTTTTAAATAAAGCTATGAGTGACCAAATCTTAAAACCCGATTATATATTCGAAACCAGCTGGGAGATCTGTAATAAGGTTGGTGGCATCTATACCGTTTTGTCGACCAAGGCCAGGACTATCGTCGAAGACTATGGCGACAAGTATATCCTGATCGGCCCTGATGTGTGGATGGAGACCAGCGAGCATCCCGATTTTATTGAAGACAACAATATATTCGCTTCCTGGCGGGAAAAAGCTTCCTCCGAGGGGCTTAATATCAGAACCGGCCGGTGGAATGTGAGTGGATTCCCTGTCGTTATCCTGGTAGATTTTAAACCCCTTTTCGGTGAGAAAGACAAGATATTCTTCGACCTGTGGGAACAGTTCAGGCTGGATTCGTTGAGCGGACAGTGGGATTATATCGAGCCTGCTATGTTCGGCTATGCCGCAGCAAAGGTGATCGAGAGCTTTTATGAGTTTAATCTATCCGCCACCGATAAGATCGTTGCCCAGTTTCACGAGTGGATGACAGGAACGGGCGGACTATACCTCAAACAGCATGTGCCACAGGTTGGAACGGTATTTACCAGCCATGCCACCGTACTGGGAAGGTCGGTGGCCGGTAATGGCTTACCATTGTACGGACAGCTGAAAAGCTATGATCCGGCAAAGACCGCAGCAGATTTTGGGGTGACAGCCAAACAGTCGCTGGAATCGATATCGGCGAACGAATCAGATAGCTTTACTACTGTGAGCAAGATCACGGCTGCCGAATGCCGTCAGTTCCTGGGGAAAGACCCGGACGTGATCACAGTCAACGGTTTTGAAGATACTTTTGTCCCGAAAGGGAAAGACTTTGACAAGAAAAGGGATGCCGCCCGTAAAAAGATTCTCGCCGTGGCCGAAGCTGTGACGGGAAGGGAGATGGCATCCGACAGCCTGCTGGTGATCAACAGTGGTCGCTATGAGTTTAAGAACAAAGGGATGGATATATTCATCGATGCCCTGGCAGAATTGAATAAGCAGGAACTCCCGAAAAACCTGGTGGCATTTATTACAGTGCCTGCCAACCAGGCCGGACCACGCCAGGATGTTATCGAAAGGCTCGAAAATAATACTTTCGGCCCCGTAGAGCAGCCCTATCTTTCACATTACCTCTTTGATCAGGATCAGGACCCCAGCATACAGCGTTTCCGGGATAAGGGATTGAATAATACTGCAGAAGATAAGGTCACCATCATTTTTGTGCCGGCATACCTGGATGGCAGAGACGGGATCTTTAATCTGCCATATTATGATACACTGATTGGCTTTGATGTATCGGTGTTCCCCTCTTACTATGAACCATGGGGATACACACCGCTTGAGAGTATCGCTTTCAACATACCTACCATCACTACCTCCTTGGCCGGATTTGGTGCATGGGTAAATGAAGGATTCAAGGTGAAGCATCATGGCGTACTGGTTTCCGAAAGGACTGATAGCAATGATTCAGCTGTAGTTGAAGATATACGTGCCAGCCTGCATGGTTTTCTCGGGATGGATAAAAAAGCGTATCAATCTGCTTGTGATGAAGCCCGAAATATTTCCATGAATGCCCTCTGGGAATCATTTGTCGAAAACTACAGGACTGCTTGGTCGATAGCCCTGGGAAAGGTAGGTCTTCGCTCTGAACTCTTCAGGAGCAAACAACAGCAGTTTAAACTCAGGGAATATATTCCTGCAGCAGGCAGCGACAG
>QMPN01000035.1 GCA_003648575.1 Bacteroidota bacterium | reverse complement strand
TGCAAGCGGTCTTGAAGGCTTGCTGGAGGTTTCCATAGGTCATGCCCTCATCAGCGATGCATTGTATTTCGGTCTTGAGAATGCCATACAAATGTATCTGAGGCAATTAGCTGGCCGGTAGTTTTAATATGCCAGGAGCTAAAGGGAAGGCGGTCCTTCCTCGCTCTAATCCCGCCTGCGCTTAAGCTTCGGCGGCCGAAGCAGGATGACAATTTTTATCTACTAGCCTCAAATCTCAAGTCTCGAGTCTCATGTTCCATTTATTTTAGGAAATAAGTATAAGCTGTCATTCAGAGGAGCCCTGCAAAGCGGGCGACGAAGAATGCATGTCGAATTGCAGATAGTTGATAGGTACGAACTGTAGAAGGATTGCATGCTGCCTGCAATTTCTTTACACTCGAAACTGAATATTGAAATTCTTCTTTCCTCCCCCGATTACCCGGGCTCGTCAAGATGACAGTTTTTACCTATAAACTTTGGATTTTTTTAACCAGAATTTTTAATTGACGATTTTTGCTGCTGTCACATCTTATTTATTTCTATATTTGATATTGTCCTTTACTGCCAATAGAGGGTGTATTAAGTCAATGACCAATATATCCTTGTTTGGGTGTGTAAATGCAATTGTATTTATAGACAATTGAAGCATAATGCAAAATAATACTAACAACTGAGATTATGAGGGTTTCCATGTTTTTTTGCATATCAATGATTCTCTTTCACTTAGGTGGAATTTGTCAATCGTGCTTACCTGAAGGGATTGTTTTTAAAAATCAATTAGAAGTAGATAGTTTTCAATTTAATTATCCTGGATGTTCAGAAATTGAAGGCAGTGTATCTATATATGCTAATTCTTCTGGTATTGGCATTTCAAATTTAAATGGTTTAAGTGTTTTAACATATATAGGAGGTGATTTCAATATTTATAGTACTGACTCTTTACATAACCTTTCAGGAATTGGGAGTTTAACAACGATAGATGGAAGTTTTAATGTTTGGGATAATGAAGCATTAATAAACCTAGAGGGCATTAGCAGTCTTACTGCTATAAATGGTGATTTTAGCATAACATATAATGATTCATTGTACAACTTCAGCGGATTGGAAAGCTTAAGTATGATAAATGGAGAATTTATCATAAGAGACAATCCACGGCAGAAAATGCTATCCGGCCAATCGCCCTGGGAAGGAAAAACTACCTGTTTGCCGGATCATCCAGAGGGGCTGAAAGGGCTGCCATGTTCTACTCATTTTTTGGAACCTGCAAAAAGAATGATGTAAATCCTTTCGACTGGCTTAAAAGAGTGCTAGAGATTATACCTGAGCACAAAGTAAACAAGCTGGACGAGTTATTGCCTCAGAACTTGGAACTGTAGTCTGCACTTCAAAAAAACCATCTATAAAATATTTTCTGAATTAACCAAGACCTGCTTAGTAGGATGGATACTTTATCATTAAAGCCTGTAGGTGAAAATTGTTATCCTGAGGAGAGAACGCAGTGAACGACGAAGGAACTGTATCAATTTTCTCCGCCACAGATAGAGGGCTTTGCGTGTAGTTTTGCATTAAGCCAGCAAGATGTTCTGCCAGCAGTTGTGTCATTCGCTAGCAGGATGTTCTGCCAACATGGGTGCAACTTGATACCGATCCTTCTCCCGCTTCGCTTCGCTCCACGGGATCAGGATGACAATTTTTATCTACTTGCCTCATGTCTCAAGTCTCATATCTCAAGTCTCAAGCCTCATGTCTCATGTCTCATGTCTCATGTCTAATATTCTTACCTTTGCCCCGATGAATCTCCATTTCAAAAAATACGGCTCCGGTAGGCCTCTTATCATCCTTCATGGGATCTTCGGTATCTCCGACAACTGGGTCACATTTGGGAAGCGGATCGCTGATATGGGCTTTGAAGTGTACCTGCTCGACCAGCGTAATCATGGCCGCTCACCGCATCATTATGCTTTTACTTATTATGCCCTGGTCGACGATCTGGTAGAGTTTATCGAGCAGCAGGAGATAGAGATGCCCATTATCCTGGGTCATTCTATGGGAGGAAAGGTAGCCATGCGTTATACCCTCGAAAACCCTGATGATGTGAGCGCACTTATTGTAGTGGATACCAGTATGCGTACCTATATTTCGCACACATATCACCGGACTTTGATCGATGCCATGAAATCAGTCGATTTTTCTAAAGCATCATCCCGGCAGGATGTGGAACAGCATATGAAAACTTTCATCGACAGCCCACGCATTGTCCAGTTTCTGATGAAAAACCTTTTCTGGAAGGAGAAAGATATACTGGGATGGAGAATAAACCTGGAAGCCATCGACCTCAACATGGATTCCATGTACGACGGGGTGTTTTATTCAACTGTTTTTGATCAGCCTACCTTGTTTATTCGTGGCGGAAGGTCCGACTATATCATTGAAGAAGATATCCCGGTCATGAAAAAGAATTTTAACAACATGGACCTGCATACGATAAAGGAGGGGACCCACTGGGTACATGCCGATGCCCCGAAGGAGTTCTTCGAACATGTTTCACAATTCCTCAAAGATCAGATCTGATGAATGAAGGCCATCCCATATGCATGGATAAGTATGCTTACGATCTTCCGCAGGATCGCATTGCTGAATATCCGGTGGAAGAGCGCGATACATCACGCCTGCTGATCATGCAAGGGGATCATCCGGCGGAGGATGTATTCAATAAGCTGCCTGAGTACCTGCCGGATGGCGGGATGATGGTATTCAATGATACGAGGGTTATCAGGGCAAGGCTCGTATTTCGCAAGGAAACGGGAGCCAGGATAGAGGTCTTCTGCCTGGAGCCGGTTTTGCCAACATCCGAGATCGCCAAAGCCTTTGAGGCCCGCTCAGGAGTAAGTTGGAAATGCCTGATCGGTAATGCAAAGAAATGGCGTAGTGGTAAGCTGAGCATGCTGCTGGATGCACCTCAGGGCAAGATCAATTTTGAAGCAGAAAGAACGGCAGATGCTGATGGTGCTTTCCTGGTGCATTTTACCTGGGACCCGCCCGATATGGCCTTAGCAGAAGTGCTTGAGGCTGCAGGCAAAGTCCCGCTGCCACCATACATCGAACGTGAAGCTGAAGAGGGCGACCTTAACAGCTACCAGACCATTTATGCAAAGCAGGACGGTTCTGTTGCGGCACCTACTGCCGGATTGCATTTTACCAAAAATGTACTGGATGCCCTGAAAAGAAAAAGTATACAGGCGGGCCATGTGACCCTTCATGTGAGTGCAGGTACCTTTAAGCCGGTGAGCCATGATGATATCCGCGATCATGAAATGCATAGAGAACAGATCATTGTTGAGCGGACTTTGATAAAATCATTGCTGAACAATGATGGCAAGCTAACGGCGGTCGGGACCACCTCTATGAGGACACTGGAGAGCCTTTACTGGTTTGGACATGCACTGGCATCAGATACTGAAGCTGAATTCTGTGTAAAGCAATGGCAGCCCTATGAGAAGGCTCCTGATATTTCCACAGAGGAATCACTGAACAATATTTTAAAGCATATGGATCAGAAAGGGATTGATGAGATCAGCGGCATTACAAGCCTGATCATCATTCCCGGATACAAATTCAGGATTGTGGATATCCTGGTCACCAATTTTCATATGCCTAAAAGCACGCTTCTTCTGCTGGTGGCTGCATTTGCCGGAGAAGCCTGGCAGCATGCCTATGCTTACGCGTTGGAGCATGGCTTCAGGTTCTTGAGTTATGGCGACAGTTGTCTTTTCTTCAGGAAGGATTAATACCTGTATTTCAAAAAATACCGAAGGGCGCGTATAATGTTTCCGGGCTTTTCCATGTCACAAATGAGCTCTTTGCGACTATATTCTGAGGGGAGAAAGCGGCCGCCTGTCTTTTGCTGCAGACTTTCCAACTGATCCATACACACAAAACACCTCGATATTCCTAATACTAGCTTGTTGATGAAGCGTGAAATATCCTGTTGCCTGTAGCCGGTATTCCGGATCAGGCCAATGCTTTTATTAAGCTGCGTTGTAAATATAATCCTGACATCATCGATCTGTGCACAACTTGTCGGGAGCGTTCGTATACCGGCTTTCTCATCCTTATAAACATCAAAGATATCATTCCCCACTTGCATGAGTGCACCAATGTGAAACAATGCTTCTTCTTCACCCTCTTGCAGGCTGTGTTCAAAGATACTCCTGTAAAAAAGTACTGAATTTCCACCTTTAAGGAAGGTGATCTTCTTGATGGTCGCATGGCTCAAACCTTCATTTGCCTGTTTTTTACTTTCTATCTGAGCACTGAAAACCCTGTCGAAATACACATTGAACAAAGCTTTGTCATAAAGATTCTTATGAACCTCTTGCAGGCATTGAATGAAAAGAGATTCCAGCGATGATGAAGCTTTATACCTTGCAGGATCATCCATCATGGCCCTGATCTCATCTTCTGTCAAATGGGTCTTGTCGAAAAAGTCATCATATAAGCCGGTGAGTGCGCCCTGGTAGGAGCTTGCCCGGCGTTCCCTTTCATTCATGGGTGTACCCCGTAGCGTACAAATGCCTTCTCCAACTATGGCCGGCACGCCAAAGCCGTAATAATTTCTGATCTTCTCAAAATCTTCTTCATCCAGTGTGCCGTCATTGTCCTGCATGGCATCCTGAATATCCCCTTCAATCACTTTACCAACAAAGCGCCTCTGCCTCTTAACATCCCTGTAGAGGGAATAATATGCTGATGGAAGCCTGAGTATATTATTTATTATCATGTACTGGATACTGGTTGCTGGTCACTGGTTACTGGTTACTGGTTACTGGTTACTGGTTACTGGTTGCTGGTTGCTGGTTGCTGGATTCTGGATTCTGGATTCTGGATGCCGACTGCTTACTGCTTACTGCCTACTGCCTACTGCTTACTGCCTACTGGTTTCTAGTATCAAGTTTCAAGTTTCTGAATGCCCAACGCCCAATACCTAACATTACAAACATAATAATTTCAAGGGATTTACTATTTTTGGATTCAAATTGATAAAAGAACTGCATGGCAGAGTTTAATACGACCAAGAAAAATCCACCCCCTCCACCCAAAAAGGAAAGGGAAATGTCATTCTGGGAGCACCTGGAGGAACTGAGATGGAACCTTGTACGATCTATCGCTGCCGTTTTGATCCTGGGCATTGTAGCTTTCATCTTCAAGGACTTTATCTTTGATAAGATCATTCTGGCGCCTATCAGGGAGGATTTTCTGACTACACAACTGCTCTGTCGCTTTGCCGATATTGTAGGTGTTCAGGCATTGTGCCTGGATAATTCCCAGCTCGAGATCATTAACATAAAGATGTCGGGGCAGTTCCTTACCCACATGTATATTTCCATTATGGCAGGCGTGATCCTGGCCTTTCCCTATATCCTCCATGAGATATGGAGCTTTATTCAGCCTGCGCTGAAGCCAACGGAAAAAAAATACTCCGGCGGGGCTGTTTTCGTATGCTCTATTCTCTTTTTGTTTGGTGTGTTGTTCAGCTACTTCCTTATTGTCCCGCTAACCATTAACTTCCTGGGGACCTACCAGGTGAGTGAAGCAGTAGCCAATAATGTATCCCTGAGCTCATATATCAGCACAGTGGTTTCTGTTTCTCTTTCCGTTGGGATTGTATTTGAACTTCCGGTTTTCGTATTCTTCTTTACCCGTGTGGGCCTGCTTACTCCGGAATTCCTGAAAAAGAACAGGAAATATACCCTGGTGATCCTGCTGGTCATTTCGGCCATTATTACTCCTCCGGATATCTTCAGCCAGGTAATGGTAGTCATACCATTGTGGGGATTGTATGAATTAAGCATCGTGATTGCAAAGAGGGTACATAAAAGACGATTAGCCGCAGAGGCAGAATAAATCATTTAAGAGACAGGAATCCTTCCCTCCGTAGTGGGCAACGGAAATTAGAATCTTAAGCTTTGTTTTTCTCTTCAGGTCCTTTTGGGAGCTTACAGCAGTTGTTGTACATGCAAACGGCAAAGAGGGCAAATGCAATGACAAGGATGATGATCACTATGTTATGGTAGAGCGCAGAAGTGATGTTGGCACAGCAGCCCAAATAGCCGGCAATAACGATAAAGATGTATCCCAGGAAACCAAAAGCACCAAAGAGCAGTGCAAAATTCGCTAACACATGTTTTCTCCTCATCAGAATTGATTTTATATGATATTTCAAATGTACGACTTTAACTTCGAGCAGTCAAGACAGAGTGTTGATTTATAATAACAATTTTGTTGATATAGATCACATGCAGTCATGTCAATCTGATTATATATTCAGGGTTTTGGTTCCTAACAACCCCCTTCAACAACGCTTCCTTTCTTTTTTCTGCTTGGGATCACCACCTCCGGCTGGTCAGATGAACCTGCATCTTCAAAGGAAGTGCTTCCCATCTCTTCCATGATACCGTAATAATCGTAAGCCGGTTCCTCTACGAGGTAAGCTGGCACTTCAGGCATATCGTAAAAGTCGAGCGGTCCTGTAGTGAAGTAATGATATCCTCCCATTAGTACCTGGAAATTATCGAATCCTATTTGTTTAAGGATCATCCAGGGCCCATTGGCTTCCAACTGGTCTTGTCCATATAGTACAACGATGAGTGAATCTGTTGCATATTGTTTAAAAGCTTTTATGTTTTCTTTATCCAGCAGGCTGTTGGTAGGAATATTTAATGCACCATTGATATGGCCATTGATATATTCAAAAGGGTTCCGTACGTCGATGATCACATAAGCAGAATCTTCGTATTCAATGATGCCAACAAGGTCTTCAGGAAAGATCTGGTCTTCTTCTAGCATAATCTGCTCGACTGTTTCTTCCAGGCTAAGCTGGTATTTCAGGTCAGGCCAGTTGAGGGTGAGCAGTCCTACTACGATCACAACAATAAAAGTGATAACAAAAGCTACAAATGACCTGTTTGGGTGTTTAAATTGCATAATTCTTGTTTTTGTGAGGTTAACAACCTCCTTCTACAACTTGTGTTTTGTTTTTTCTCCTGACCACCACGGGCTCAGCGCCTGCTTCTGTTTCAATAGGGGCAGAACCGCCAGTGAAATATATGGAGGCTCCTTTCCTGAACTCATAGCGGTCAATCTCATCATTAGCAGCGGTTTCTGGTGGTGCTGTAGGCTGAATAATAGTCTCAAACCAGCAGTTCAGTCCCCCTTTCATCACGTGGATGTTATTGTGGTTCTCTCTTTTCAGCAGGAGCCAGGCCTGCTCAGCCTTGATATCGCTGTTTGAAAAAAGTACAACCTTGCTTTTCTCATACGCCAGCGAGTCGACCCAGTCATACACAAGGATCTCTTCCAATGGAATACTGTGTGCTCCGGGCAGGCTGAAGTCGAGGTTGTCATACATATCCCTGACATCGACGAGGACCAGTGTTGGATCCTTATCAATAAGCATCTCAGCCACTTTATCAGTGGAGATGAAGCGTGAGGGGTTTCTGAGATCACCGAGCAGTTCACGGGGTGAAGCTTCATCGGGACGGTCCCTTTCCGGAAGGACCAATAATCCCACTCCGAGAATGATCAGGAAAGCTGCAAGTATATAATATGCTTTGTTCATAAGCTATATGATTAATAATCTACTTTTTTTACTTTGTTTTGTATGATCCTGGCGAATACAAATGCCACGAGGGCCACAACGATAAGCAGCAAGGCAAATACACCTGAAGAAAGCCCCAGTGAGTCGTAAACCTTCACAGGCCCCAGGGAGTTGCTGTAATAGATGCCTTCGAAAAGCGAGAATGCTTCTGAGAAAATCAGTATCCCAACAAACATCCCTCCGGTAAATACCATGGCATCGATCTTTCCGATGGCGACACCGCACATGCTTGTTCCCGGGCAGTAGCCGCCTGTGATAAATCCCAGGCCCATGATGAGTCCGCCCACAATAGTGGCGATCACATAGGTTTCATTTACGTAGATCATGGAGAGGTCGAGCCATCCCATATATCCGAAATATAGCAAACCCAGCATGGCTGTAATGGCTGCTGTGAAAAATACACGTAATACGGTGAAATCGTATCCATAAAACACACCTGCAAGTTTTCTCGATGATGAGAAGCCTGCTGACTCCAGCACATATCCGAAGGCCATTCCGATCAAAAGAGCGATTACCAGGTCCCAGCTCTGTCCTATTGCGCCCATGGGTATTAATGGTCCAGTCATATCTTTAATTCTAAATGATTTCTAAATCCAAAATTTTCTAAAAAAGTATGCAAAGAGGTAGCCTCCTCCAAAAATGGTGAGCAAGGCAATAAAGCCTGCAAGGGCCATGCTGGCCATACCACTGAGGGCAGCACCACTGGTACATCCTCGTCCGAGTTGTGACCCTATCCCGAATAAGATGCCTCCGATACCTGCCATAATCAGGCGGGTTCTGGAAGAGATCTTGGGTGAATGCTCTACCTTTAATTTTAACCTGCCTGCGATGGCTCCCGAAAGGAAAGCACCGGCCAGCACACCAAGAATTTCAAATACCAGCCAGTTGTTCATGGGATGATGGTCATCGCTGATGAACTTGCTATAGTAGGCTGAATTCCCGGCGTGATTTTGGGCTGCCGCGTTCACTGCAGTAACCACAGTGGACTTAATGGCACCGCTGGCACCCAGTCCCCTGCCGGTAATATAAAAGGTGGCAAGCAATATCATTCCGAGCAGGAAACCACTCAGGTAAGGGTTTGCATATATTTTACTTCTGTCTGTTATTGATGTATTCATTGTTTTTTTGTTTACGATCGAATACTAATAAAAATATCGTGTCAGTTGTCCTGCTTCTACCATAATAAACCTGAGGGCCAGGCCTCCAAAGAGGATGAGCAGGGCAGGTATGGCTGCCGGGATCTTACGTCCGCTAAGCTCGAGTATCTCCAGTATGGCAGGAAACACCAGGCCAAGGATCACAACAAATACCCAGAAAGAAACGGTAAACTGTCCGCCAAGGAAGAGGTCCGCTGCTTCTATTTGTACTGCTGTGCTGGCGAGGAAGCCCATAAAGAGGTGGATGATGAAGAATATCTCTACAACGATCAGAACCAGGTCGATCATGCTCATGATCCGGCGTTCATAATGGTCTTTCGACATCCACAAAATGGTGGCTGCACCGGTCGACATCCCTGAAACCAGGAAGAGCGGTCCGAGAAGGGAGGTGTTCCACAACGGACGTGCATTGAAAGCCGACAGGAGAATACCGGTATAGATTCCCAGGATGATCGCCAGGGCTAGCATGGCCCATGCAAGGGTTTTACGGTATTTATCCACCAGGGTCATAATCTGGTCAAGGATCTTAAACTTCCATTCCCAGCTTGGGATGGCTTCTTTGATATAGCTGGCTGCCCATAACATCGACAGGGGTGTGATAAACATTAGCACCCAGGCTCCCCACGACATAGGGGACTCTATCCTGACTGTAGTATATAGCTGCCAGAAAAACATCTGGTGCTTGAGGTCAAAGAACAGGGCCATTAGGCCAAATACCAGGGCGACTGGGACCACAAAGGTTGCCCATTTTACTGCCGTTGGCATCTCTTTTTCTCTACCCATAATTGTATAAAGGGCAGCAAAGAACAATATGCCGGCAGCCAGTCCACCCAGGAAAAGGTAAACCGGAATATGCCAGTGCCATATATGCAGAAAGGGGTCGATGCCCGGGTTCATCCTGCCGCTTATGATCAATTCTTCTTTCATATGATTATGTTTGTTTTATGCTTAGATCATGTAGAAAATATGTGGTTTCGTTCCCGCTTCAGGTGCCAGGGCCTTGTATTTTCTGTTTTTCAAGGCTTTTGAAACATCACTGTCCGGATCATCCAGGTCGCCGAAATACATGCACTTTGTAGGGCATACAGAAACGCATGCCGGCTGCTCGCCTTTGATCACCCTGTGGTTACAGAAAGTACATTTGTCGACGTAGCCTTCCGGATGGGAATAACGGGCATCGTAGGGGCATGACTGTATGCATGCGCCACATCCGATACATTTATTTGGTGTTACAAGCACAGCACCACCATCAACAATATGACTTGCACCTGTGGGGCAGCACCTTACACAAGGTGCGTTATCACAATGGTTACAGCGCTCGGTCCTGAGCTCGATCTCAACATTCGGGTAAGAACCGTCGACGGTCTCGGTGATCCAGTCGCGGCAATACCCGATCGGGACATTATTCTCGGTTTGACAGGCAACCACGCAGTCACTGCATCCAACGCATTTTCTGGTGTCTATTGCCATCGCATATCTCATGATAATTCCTCCTGTTTATATCTTAGATTCAAATTCTGAATTTTGAATGCTGGATTTTGAATTTTACTTTTCTATACGTGTGGATCCTCTGTGAGGAAAGTAACAAAGTTCCCCCTCATACCGGTTCCTCCCATGATGGGATCGACCATAACATTGGTGATCATATAAGAGTCGGCGGCCCCTTTCCCGTAAGCCAGGGAAAGCTTATGTTCCTTATGCCCGAATCCGTGTACCATATATATCGAGTCCCAGCGGATCCTTTCCGTCACCCTGACACGGATTGGGAAGTCTGAAACAATACCATCCTGGTTTTTAAGCCAGATATACTGACTATTTTCAATGCCCCACTGATCAGCCACTTTAGGGTTGATCCAGCATGTGTTTTCATGCATAAGGGCGGTCAGGTTGGGATTGTTGGCAGTACGACTGAAGGTATGCATGGGCGCACGGCCATAGATCAGCCGGTAAAAACCCTGCGGTGGCTCTGCATGCTGTGTAAATACCGGCATGGGGTCGAAGCCTTCTGCCTGAAGGTCGGTGGAGAACAGTTCGATCTTTCCGCTATTGGTATTGAACTCGTAATCCTCTCCCGGGAGCAGGTATAAACCTCCTGATTTTCTGTCGAACTTCTTAATTCCTATCTTCTTCATCTCCTCGAGCGAAGAACCTACTTTTTGTAGTTGCCAGTCGAGGACTTCTGTATAATCTTCATAATCGAAATATGCACCAAGTCCCAGCTTTTCACCAATTTGCTTTGCCATCCACCAGGCAGGCTTGGTATCGCCTTTCGGTTCGGCAGCCGGCATCCTCAGGGCCAGGTATGGTTCCCTGTGGGGTGAAACACGAATGTCATCCCAACGCTCAAGATATGTACATTCCGGCAGGATCACATCAGCCCATCCGGTGATCTCCATAGGCATAGTGTCAACTACCGCAATGAAGTCGAGCGACTGCATGGCTTTCGCCAGCGTGGCTTTGTCCGGCATGGTGAGTGGAAGGTTGGTTCCTGATACCAGCCAGCCATGGATCTGATGTTTATTCTCCTCTGATGGAATAGACGCTTCGATAAGAGTGTTGGATATGGCAAGCCCGGCGAGCGGATATTTACCGTTCATGGTTTCTCTCCACGACCAGTTTGGCTTAGGATATTCCGGATGCGGATAATGTGGAAGCTTCAGGCTCTCCTTGAAATAAAATCCACCCCTGCGGCCCCAGGAACCTACCAGTGCGTTGAGGATGGCAACAGCCCTTGCTCGCTGAGTGTCATCACCATACCATGTTACATGGCGGCCCGGATGTATAATAGTGGCCGGTGAAGCATTGGCCATCTCACGGGCAGTTTTCCTGATAACATCCGGCTTGATGGTGGTAATCCCATAGGCCCATTCCGGTGTCATATTCTTAACATGCTTTTTAAGCTGGTCCAAGCCAAAAGCATATTTGTCGATGTATTCTTTGTCGTAAAGCTCTTCATAGATCAGCACGTGTATCCATGCAAGCAATAGTGCAAGATCGGTAGAAGGTTTGATCGGGAGCCAGTATTTCGACTTGCTGGCTGCTGTCGATAACCTTGGGTCTACCGTGATAATAGTAGCGCCTTTGTCGATGGCATCTGACATTTCCTGAACCTGCCCGTTGTGCATGTTTTCTCCCAGGTGGGATCCAATCAGTACCAGGCATCTGGTGTCGCGGATGTCGGTAGGTTCCGGCGAACCAACCCCGGATCCGAAAGTAGCTGTAAAGCCAACCTCACGCGGGCCACGGCATTGTGCATAAGAAGGTGCAACAATGTTGCTTGATCCATAAGCTTTGAGCATGTGCCCGAAATAATGTCCTGATGAACCATGGTTGAAGAGCGCCATAGCTTCCGGACCGTACTTTTCTTTGATTTCCGCCATCTTGGTGGCGACCAGGCTCAGGGCTTCATCCCAGCTTGCTTTGCGGTAAGTCTGACTTCCGGGCTCTCCCTCACGTATAAGAGGAGTGGTCAGCCTGTCTTTATCATTGTACATGCCAACACCACCTGTACCCCTGGGGCACAACCTGCCATTGCAATGGGGATCTTCTTCATTACCCAATATCTTGATGATCTTACCATCCTCATCGGTATAGGTCCAGCCGGCACACTTCCAAAAACATACTTCGCAGTAGGTTGGATATCGCCTGAGCCCCTTTTGTGGATCGGAATCCTTATTGATCAGGTCCTGTGGTACCGCAGCTTTTAAAATATTGAATGCTGACGCGCTCACCGCAAGGCCACCGATCCCAAGGGCTGAAACCTTAATGAAATCTCTTCTGTTTGCCATTATCTGTGATTGTTTATAAATCTTGATTTGCAAATAAATATGTAGATATTATCATATTTAACCTACACAAAATTATTAATAATTCGTGGGCTGGGAAAGTGTGTTTTTGTACATAAAAGCAGCCTGTAACTAGCAGTAAATCAAACCCATATAGACATATAGATAATTGTATGTTAGTATAAGTGCCAGTAAGACAGCATCTTACAGTTTAATGTAGAAACATATTCAAATAATCAACAAGTATTATAAGTGACTGAAAATCAGTATTGTTAATTATTAACAGTAGGTAATTTAGAGGGATTCTGAATAGTATGTTGTGCAGCATTGAGCAGATTGGATAATAATCCCTATTTTTGAAGTGCTAAGCCTTGCCCTTTGAGCATGAAAAATGATCGTAAAAAGATAGCCATAAGCAGGCGCGAATTTTTTGCTGCACTGGTACCTGTTTTCTCAGTTCCGGTATTGCTATGGTGGATATTTACGGGTAAAAGGGATATGGAAGGATCCGGCAGAGGGAAGAAGATCATAATAGGAAATGATCTGCCTGCCGGTATCAGTTTTCAACAAGGTCTGATTCTGGTTAAGGACGGCGACACTACCAGGGCTTTCGAAGGGAAATGCACACACCTTGGATGCCGGATCAAGAAGTTTGAGGGGAATGAATTGGTGTGCTCTTGCCATGGATCAAGGTTCGATATTTCCGGAAAGGCAGTGAAGGGTCCTGCCATTAAGCCATTGAAGGAACTTATCATTAATGAAGATCTGCTTAGCGGACAGCTTATCATTCATAGGCAATGACAGAAAAAGATACAACTATGATCAGGCTGCCGAAGATATTCCTGCTGGATACCTTTGGGGGAATCGCAGTTTCGGCTTTGCTGATCTGTATAATATCAGGTGTGGTGCTGGCTGTTCCTTTCGATGTCTTCGATCCCTATCATTCTATTTCAGCTTTCATTCTTTCAAATCCCGGAGCAGTGATCGCCCGCAATATGCATTATTGGAGTGCACAATTGTTTCTGATCTTTAGTATCCTTCATATCTGGGACCACTTCAGGCTAGGTACCGAAAAAGGCATGCGTGCAGGCGTTTGGCTCAGGCTGGGACTGGGAATTCTGGTCATTTTATATGCTATGTTGTCAGGATTTATACTCAAAGGTGATGTCGACAGCGAGGAGGCCATGCGTATTTTTAATACCCTGATCGGGGAAATCCCCCTGCTAGGTGAGCAATTGGCCTATATCCTGATGGGCAGAGAAGACTCCTATTTATTATTGTACGTGAACCACATTGCCATTGCCACTATATTTATTATTGCCATCCTCTTCGAGCATGCCAGGATCATCTGGGGAAAGGCAGTAACGTTTATTATACTCGGTTTGCTGCTTTTCATCCTTTCAATATTATTCCAGGCTCCCCTGCATGATGGCCTTTCCGGTATCATTAAGGGACCATGGTATTTCCTGGGCTTGCAGGAGATCCTCCACTGGATGCACAGGCCGGGATGGATATGGCTTATCCTCTTTGTGGTCATGCTTCCAGTTTTAATAATGCCCTTCCTGAAGGCCGAGAGTGCACGGATAGCAAAATATTTTCTCTTGCTGGCATTCCTATTCTATGCTATTCTGACCATCATCGGTTATTTTTTCAGGGGGGAAGAGTGGAAATGGACCATGAGTGGGGAAGGCATCTATATGCCTTTTGAACCCATGCCTTTAAAAGCGGGCACCTTTCAACATCCACTGGCAATGGAATTGGGCACCTATGGCAGGGCCGAATCATGTATGCTCTGCCACCAGGGAATGAAAGGTTTTTCAAGTGCACATGACCCGGAGGCGATCGGCTGTGTTTCCTGCCACTTGGGAAATCCTTTTACACCGGATAAAGACCAGGCCCATACCGGCATGCTGATGGTTCCGGGCAACCTGGATAATGCTTCAAGAAGTTGTGGATCCAATGATTGTCATCAGGATATTACTATGCGGATACATACATCTCTGATGACTACCATGAGTGGTATTATTGCTGTGGACCGATATGTGTTTAATGAAATGGACCTTCCTGATGGGCATTTCAATGTAGGGGACATCGGGCAAAGCCCGGCGGATAAGCATTTGAGAAATATGTGCGCACGCTGTCACCTGGGGAACCCCAAATTATTGCCAGGGCCCGTAAATGAAGAAAGCAGGGGAGGAGGATGCAATGCCTGTCATTTGAATTATAGTGGCGATGCAAACGAAGAGCTCCAAAAATATTTGGGAAAAACCATGGCTGACAGTTCCCTCTGGTCTGCCCATCCTTCACTGGATCTGAATATCTCCAATGCACATTGTTTCGGTTGCCATAGCCGCTCGGGCAGGATCTCCACTTCTTTTGAAGGCTGGCATGAAACCTTGCTCGGCAAAGGTGAAACAGAGCTTTCAGATACCTTGCGCATATTGGAAGATGGCAGGGTTTTCAGATATATCAGCGAGGATGTGCATCACCAGGCCGGCATGCAGTGCATCGATTGTCACGACTCCTATGAACTCATGGGCGATGGGACATTTTATATGCATGAAGAAGATCAGGTGAAGATCAGCTGTGAGGATTGTCATTTCGACCAGCAGCCGAATCTCATATCCTGGACTGCCATGGACGCAGAAACACAAAAAATACTTCAGACCAGAGGAATAGATTGGGGGGGGGATTCTTTTCTTCCACTGGGCAATACGGAACGCCTCATCTGGAACAGCAGGATCACTGCTGACGGAAAGGCTGTACTGCTTGGAAAGGTTTCCGGGAAGGAGCATCCACTGAATGCACCTGCCGGCATATGCAAAAGGGGAGAGGCTCATGATGATCTGTCATGCCAGTCGTGCCATACCGCCTGGGTACCACAATGCATTGGTTGCCACAATGAGTACGACCCTAAGATAGCCGGTTATGATATGATCAGGAATAAGGAAGAAACCGGCAGCTGGGTTGAATATGTAGGGATGTACCTTGCTGACTTGCCTACCCTGGGTGTTATAGAAGGGGATGTAAGAAAGGTACACACTTTTGTGCCTGGAATGATCCTGAGTATCGACAAGGCAACTTATGACCCGGATGTTGAAAATCCGCTTGTTTTCCACCGTCTGTTTGCACCTTTATCTGCGCATACAAATATATCGGAAGGCCGGGACTGTCGTTCCTGTCATAATAATCCCCTCGCCCTGGGCTATGGGCATGGAAAGCTGACCTATTCAATGAAAGATGGTGTTGGTGAATGGCAATTTGTGCCACGCTTTGCCAATAATCCCAATGACGGCCTGCCTGAAGATGCCTGGATCCCTGTCCTGCAACAGCCTGATGGGAATCATGCTACACGGACGAATGCGCGTCCTTTCAGCCTGGAGGAACAGCAAAGGATATTACTGTTTGGTTCCTGCCTGGAGTGCCATGATCAGGATTCGGATCTGATGCTTTCTACGCTTGATGATTTTGAAACTGTCCTCCAGAGACGGACGGAAAAATGTGTTCTCCCAGATTATTTTAAGCCTTAAGCAACCATTCTGCCCCATTAAATTTAATATCCTCGGGCTGGAGGTCAAATTCTTCCCCATCAAACATTACAATCCTGTCTGCCATAGGTTTCAGCTCTGTGAAACCCGCTTTTTCTTTGATAGTATCTGGTTTATTCAACAGGATAAATATGGATGGCTCGATGATACGGCGCATTCCGCCCGATTCGCAGATAACAGGGCCTTCGATCCTGACTTTTCTGAAAAGGGTGTTGATGGCTTCGGTGAGGTGGGTGTCTATGGCCTCGATGTAATAGACATTTGCAGCTCCGGCAGCAAGCATCAGGGAGCTGTCTTTTGGCTTTTTGGAACTGAGCTCCATCCTGATAATAAAGTGTTCATTCCGGATGAGAATAGCATCACCGGATCTTTCAGGATGGAAGTGCGGGGAAACTTTGATAGCAGTAACAGGATAAGAGCCGCCTATAGTAGTAATCATCCTGCAAACGAAGCTGGTCTTGCCTGTGTTGCGGCCATTACCGGAAATGATCATGAAGTCAGGTCGCTGGATCATGCTTTGTTTTTCAGGTATTGTTCGGCACGCAGCAGGTCTTCCTCCGTATTAATATTATGGAAAAGCATCTCATGTTGAAATGAGGCATCAGCCGGTATTTTTACCGGGGTGAATGGCAGTGACATGAAAACATCCGGCAGCTTATAGTTTCCCTTCTTAAAAAAGGCTTCCATTACCGGAAGTGCGTCCTTGTTATAGTAGGCGCAAAGAGGTTCATACTGATCTTTCCCATACCATGGGGCGGCAATCAGACCATCTTTTTTCGCTTCCAGCATGAACCGGATAAATTCAGGACCCACAAAGGGAGTATCGACGCTTACTACAAAGCAGTGCTCATTTTTGGCCGCCTGCAGGCAGGCATGGATTCCGGCCATGGGCCCTTTTGCATG
>QMPN01000034.1 GCA_003648575.1 Bacteroidota bacterium | reverse complement strand
TGGAACAAGCTCCTGTTCCCTGGCTTTCTCCGGATCATCTTTGTCCTTTAAAAGCTGTCTAATCTCATTCAGGTCTATTTTTTCAAAGGCAATCATGCTGTAGAGGTCAAGGGCGGATGAAAGCTTATAATGCTTCACCAGGTGGCCTATAACCTCATCATTGAACTGCATCTTCCAATTCTTTAGCTTGCGTCTGAGAATACCATTGCCCTCCTGAGCCTCATGATATTTTTGCTCCTTGATGGACCGTTTTATCTTATTCTTTGCTTTGGTTGTTTGAACAAACTGCAGCCAGTCAAGTTTAGGCTTCTGGTTTTTGGAAGTTATGATCTCCACCTTATCGCCATTGTTCAGGACGTAGCGGATGGGTACGATCCTGTTGTTCACCCTGGCGCCATTGCATTGATCCCCGACTTTCGTATGGACTTCATAGGCAAAGTCAAGTATGGTTGCTCCTTGCTTAAGTTCTTTCAGGTCACCATCCGGAGTAAACACAAAGATCTTATCCGCTTGCCTGGCTTTAAGCTTCTGCTGCTGTTGGTCAAACCGGATCTGTTCAGGATTCTCCAGGATGTCCCTGACCTGTTCTAACCAGTTTTGTGCATCTTTTCCCGCATCGAAGCCCTTGTAGCGCCAGTGAGCAGCCTGCCCCTTCTCCGCTACTTCATCCATTCTCCTGGACCTGATCTGCACTTCGACCCATTTCTTGTTATGACCCTGTACGGTAGTGTGCAACGATTCATAGCCGCTGGCCTTGGGTGTGCTGATCCAGTCGCGTAGCCGCTTTGGGTTTGGTGTATAAATATTGGTCACAATAGAATACACCCGCCAGCAATCAGTTTTTTCCGCCCTGGGCTTACTATTTGTGATAACCCTGATGGCAAACAGATCATATACTTCTTCGAAGCGGACATCCTGCCGCTTCATCTTATCCCAGATGGAATGGATTGACTTAGGCCTGCCTTTGATCTCAAAATCGAAACCCTGTTCTTTTAAATCTTTTTTTATGGGCTTTATAAATTCCTTGATGAACTGTGTCCTCTTGACCTCAGTTTCGGTGATCCTATTTGAAATCTCTGAGAAAACATCCGGATGTAAGTATTGCATGAGGCGTTCTTCCAGTTCACTTTTGACCTTGTATAAGCCCAGCCTATGGGTAATAGGCAGATAAACATGCTCAGTTTCAGCAACAAAAAGCTCCTGCTTTTCAATCGGGAGATCGTTTACTGTTCGCATATCATGCAGTCGGTGGGCCAGTTTCAGCAGGATCACACGAATGTCATCCACGATCGTCATGAAAAGGTTCCTGAATTTCACCGAATTCACCTCTATCCTATTGGTGTTCAGTCCTGACAGCTTAGCATATTCTTCTATCAGGTGGGCCACAGTATCACCGAATTCATCCCTGACCTGTTCAAGGGTGACCTCGGTTTTATTTACGATATCGTGGAGTAGTGCCGATATGATAGAGACTGCCCCAAGACCAATATCGTCTGTGGATGAACGTGCTATCTCGAGCGAATGGCAAACATTCAGCTGCCCGTTGGCGGCCATAGAATCACCATGTGCATTCAATGCCAGCTCATAAGCTTTCCTGATATCTGCAAGTTCATCTGCATCACAGAAGGTTTCACAGCTTTTAATTAACTCGCTGAAAAGGTGCTCATGCCGCTGATTATCTGTTGACTTTGATATCATGTCTGAATTGCCTCCTGGTATGGGCGGCGCAAAAATACGTTTTTTTACCAGAAAAAATCCCCGCCTTGTTTCTCTAAGGCAGGGATTTGATATTGTTTGGGTGTTATTACCTTCTAATCATCATCACTGTCTTCAGCACCTGTTTTCGAGGGACCTTCAGGCACTTCGGCTATAGACTCCCTCATCTGGGTATCCGCCATTATATTTTTGTATTTATAGTAATCCATAATGCCCAGGTTTCCTTCACGGAAAGCTTCTGCAATGGCCTTTGGAACTTCAGCTTCGGCCTGGATCACGTTGGCACGCGCTTCCTGGGCTTTTGCTTTCATTTCCTGTTCACGAGCTACCGCCATGGCTCTTCTTTCCTCTGCCTTAGCCTGTGCAATGTTCTTATCGGCATTGGCCTGGTCCATCTGAAGCACAGCTCCGATGTTTTTCCCAATGTCGATATCGGCAATATCGATGGAGAGTATCTCGAAGGCAGTTCCTGAATCCAATCCTTTTTCGAGCACCACCCTGGATATTGAATCCGGGTTTTCCAGTACCAGTTTGTGTGAATCAGCCGAACCGATGGATGATACAACACCTTCACCAACCCTGGCAAGTACTGTCTCTTCGCCGGCACCCCCTACCAGCTGTTTAATGTTGGCACGCACGGTTACCCTGGCCTTGGCAATCAACTGTATACCATCTTTCGCTACGGCTGTTACGGGAGGCGTATCGATTACCTTTGGGTTTACCGACATCTGCACTGCTTCCAGCACATCCCTTCCTGCCAGGTCGATGGCAGTAGCCACCTGAAAGTCGAGGCTCATATTTGCTTTATCAGCTGAAATCAATGCGTTTACGACTAATTTCACATGTCCGCCTGCGAGATAGTGAGCTTCCAGGGCATCCCTGTTCAGCGAGAGTCCGGCTTTTGTAGCAGCAATAAGGTTATTGACGATTACCGGAGGGGGAACTTTTCTCCAGCGCATAAATACCAATTGGAGTAATGAGATTTTAACACCGGATACCAGGGCTTTGAACCATAGTCCGACAGGTATAAAATAAAAGATTAGCCAGAGGGCAAAAAGTGACCCAAAACCAATAGCAATGATAATCCAAACTTGTGCGTCCATGTGTATTATTCTTTAAGTTTAACAAATATTTTATGATCTTCAATTTTTTCTATAACAATATCGACATCCTGGTCAATAAACTCTCCCATTGTCCGTACTTCAACGTATTCCTTGCTAAAAACAGCCTTACCTCCGGGAGCCAGCCTTGAAACGCTCTTCCCGATATCACCGGGCTTCAGTTTCTCTTCATCGATGATGTTCACCCGGCTGCGGATCTTGTACTTTAGCGCTACCCTGCGCCAGGTCTTGGCCCTCAGAGAATACGCCAACACCACCACCGTACCCAGGATGGTGCCTGCCAGCACCCAGTGGCCTGTGATATCACCATAATATGTATACGCCTGCCAAACTCCTATACCGAGGAGAATAAAACCAACGATGCCCGCCACTCCGGTTCCCGGAATTACCAGAATCTCAAGTAAGAGGAATGCTAAACCTATTAAAATAAGGGTAACAACTACCAGCCAGAACATGATTCTTAAATTTTAATTTGCATTCATTGGATTTCTACCGTCAGGTCTCTGCGACCCATTTCCTGGTGTATGGGCTTCAATTCCTCGAAGCTTCCCTTCTTTACCCCGCATTTACCTTTAAAATGAGTGATCAGGGCACATTGTTCAGCCTGATGCAAGTCATGCTCGCAACATACCAGCAGCGCGTCTATCACATGATCGAAGGTATTATGATCGTCATTGAACAAGATCAGTTGCCTCTTCTCATTTACCAGTTCATCAGTTTCTCCTGAACCATATGTTTTTTCTTTCACCATGCCCGGAAAATGGATGATAAAGATAGTAAAAAAGTGGCTTAAATAATTAAAGTGCCTAAAGTATTTAGAGTGGGTGTGTCACCTGATGCAATTGAAGTATTTTGCTAAGTCGAAATTCATAAGGTTTTCTGTTCTATTTTTGCAGGGATATGTTTCAATCGTCAATGGATTTCAAAACAGATTTGCGGGAAAGACTATCCCGGGACTTACCTGGTGCATCATCACAGATGAAGATGGTACCGGAGACCAGGCGCCGTGAGATCAAAGATGGACCTGATGCCGGCAATGCCAGGAAGGCGGCAGTGCTAATTTGTTTATTTCCAGATGAAGTCGGGGATATCAGACTTGTTTTGATCAGGAGGAATGAATACGACGGAGTGCATAGTGGTCAGATCTCATTTCCGGGAGGGAGATTCGAAAAAGAGGATACTGATATGATCTATACCGCTCTTCGCGAAGCGGAGGAAGAAACCAATATACTGATAAGGGATGTAGAAGTGCTCGGTGAGATCACACCGGTATATATTCCACCCAGCAATTTTTTCGTTAGCCCGGTAGTAGGCTGGACAAAAAAACGTCCCGATCTTATCCCCGATCCCTCGGAGGTTTCGGAAATACTTGATATTCCCCTCAGCGAATTACTGGATCCCAACAACATTCAACAGCGCAACATACCACACAAAGAATTCAATGTCATTGATGTGCCATGCTTTATTATTCAAGGACATATAGTATGGGGTGCCACCGCCATGATGCTGATGGAGTTTGTAGATATATTGGGTGCCGGGTAGCGGGTGATATTCGATATTCGATATTCGATATTTGATTTTCGAAGTGTTATTCTACTACGATCTCTGAAGTCAGTTTCGCTCCTTTGGAAAGCAGCACACTTACTCCACAGTACCTGTCTTCTGAAAGACTAACGGCCTTTTCAAGTTTCTCCATAGGAAGGTCTTTACCCCTGAAAATGTACTTCACGTGAATGCTGTGATAATATTTGGGATGTTCTTCTGTGAGCTCACCTTCAACTTCAACATTGAAATATTCAGGTACAACACGCATCTTCTTCAGTATGGAGATCACATCCATAGATGTACATCCGGCCAATGAAACCAGGGTAAGTGCCTTTGGCCTGGGGCCACGATTTTCACCGCCAACAGCCTCCTCAGCATCGAGCGTGATCTTAAATCCATCCACATCGGCTTCAAAAGCCATATTTTCTTTCCAGATATTACTGATTTTTTGTTTCATGATCTACTTCGTTTTTATATTTAACAAGTATCAAAGATAAATGTTTACAGGATACGGTTTGTTTGATGCTAGATGCTGGATACTGGATTGTTTTTTCATGATTATAAAATTTTATTACTTTTACCCCAGAAAATAAGCCCTGACTTAAGAAATTATCCATGAAGTTCCGGATCAGTATACCAATTTTACTCACCTCACTCCTACTTGGACTTTTCCTCATTACATCCTCATCATGCTCGCAAAAAACGTATTCAACAAATAAAAAAGTGAGCTACAAGCGTTCTTCCAGGATCAAAGCCTATAAAAAGCCCGGGAGCCGGAAATCATTTACGCACAACACCTCTCCCCGCAAGAAATATGTGATTAAAAAATAGATGGTAGGGAACTTTGAAGTCTGAACTTTGAAGTTTGAAGTCTGAACTTTGAAGTTTGAAGTTTGAAGTTTTCTATTCTTCCAAAAAAGGATACCGATAATCTTCCGGTGGATTAAAATTTTCCTTGATCGTTCGTGGTGATACCCATCGCAAAAGATTCAGGTATGATCCTGATTTATCGTTCGTACCGGAAGCCCTGGCACCACCAAAAGGCTGCTGGCCCACAACTGCCCCGGTTGGCTTGTCGTTGATATAAAAGTTCCCGGCTGCGTTTACGAGTTTATTCATTGCCAGGTCAATGGCAAAGCGATCATTGGCAAAAATAGCACCTGTCAGAGCATATGGTGATGTGCTGTCGACCAATTTCAGGGTTTCTTCATATTTATCATCATCGTAAAGATAAATTGTCAGTACAGGCCCAAAAATCTCTTCCTGCATGGATTCGTACATTGGGTCATTCGAAACAATAACCGTTGGCTGGATAAACCAACCCTTTGAGCTATCATAATCACCACCGGCAATAATTTCAACATCGTCATGCTCTTTGGCTCTGTCTATATACCCGGTGATCTTACTAAATGCTCTTTCATCAATCACTGCATTTATGAAGTTGGAAAAGTCTTCCGGACTGCCCATTTTGAAGCTGTTAACATCTTTGACAAGCTTTTCTTTTACTTGTGGCCACATCCCTTTTGGTATATATGCCCTGGAAGCAGCTGAACATTTCTGTCCCTGATATTCGAAAGCACCCCTCGAAAGGGCTGTTGCGACCTGTTCCGGGTCTGAGCTGCTGTGTACCATGACAAAATCCTTGCCTCCAGTTTCTCCAACAATCTTAGGATATGTATTGTGCAATGACACATTTTCTCCTATTGCTTTCCAAATTTTTCTAAATACGCCTGTAGATCCGGTAAAATGTACACCAACGAAATCGGGATGCGTAGCCATGACCTTCCCACCCACCGGTCCGTCGGCAAACACCATATTGATCACACCATCGGGCATGCCGGCCTCTTTAAATACATCCATGATCACAGCTGCTGAGTATATCTGTGTTTCAGAAGGTTTCCATACCACAACATTTCCCATCAGTGCCGGAGCAGCAGACAGGTTTGCGGCAATTGAAGTGAAATTAAAGGGCGTAATGGCATATACAAAGCCTTCCAATGGCCTTTGTTCTACACGGTTCCAGATGCCCTTCGAAGATATAGGCTGATCCTTATATATCTGTACCATGAACTGCACATTAAACCTGAAGAAGTCTGCCATTTCACATGCAGCATCGATTTCTGCCTGGTATACATTCTTCGATTGGCCCAGCATGGTGGAAGCATTGATTTTGTCCCTGTAAGGTCCGGAGATGAGATCAGCAGCCTTCAGGAAGATTGCTGCCCTGTGTTCCCATGAAAGGGACTGCCATGCAGGCCGCGCAGCCAGGGCTGCATCGATGGCCATATTTACATGACTGGCATCGCCCATATAATAATGACCCAGCGTATGGTTATGGTCATGAGGAGGGTGTATACTGAGCTTCTCATCAGTCCTGATCTCTTCACCGCCGATGATCATGGGGATATCCCTCTGATGTGACTTAAACGCTTCGAGGGCTTTCTGTAAACTCTCCCTTTCAGGGCTCCCCGGTGCATAATCTTTTATCGGCTCGTTATAGGCGGCCGGGACCTCAAAAAATCCATGTGACATATACTTTTATTTAAATGCGTTCCTGTTAAATCCTAAGCTAAGAATGATGCGGTCTTCGGCCTTTTTAAGCAAAAAATGCTTATCTTTGTGATACCGATCAAATAGACAAGCCTAAATATTTGATTTACAATACCCAAACTACCCTATTTGGCTTTTTTGATCCTGCTTTCAGATATAACAAACAGCATCGATTTTTGTTTAGTTTTTGATTGGTTAAAATGCGAAGAGTACTAGTATGACTATGAACAAACTACAAGCACTATTAGATCTGCTCCTCAGCGAGAATACCTTCCTTAGTAAGAGTTTAGCTAAGGCCGAGACTGTAGCTGATTTTAAGGAGGATATTCGTGCGTGGTTAATGATATATGTCCTTGAGCGTCCTCACCTCAAGAAATGCTGCGAATCAGGGGAAGTTAAGAGAAATGATTTTGACGAACTAAACTGGAAGGACGTTTCGGCCTTACGTATCAAAGATTATCTTGATCATGCCGGAATACGTGTTCAGGATCCAAGTATAAGCAAGAAAGAGGTGATCTCAGATCCTTTCGGGCAGTTATATGATGCTGTAAAGAAAGCAGCATTTGTATTCAGGGAAGATTTTCTCATGGATATGATCATGTTGTTCAGGCAGTATAGCGGTAGTCTTAAAAAAAGTGTTCCGAGTAAAGAAAAGGTGCTTGAATGGATCGACAGGCATCCTTCCGGACTCGATCCTGAGATCGTAGCCATACGCAATGAGAACAGAGACAGGATCATTCGTAAGTTCATAGAGATGATGGATGATGGCCGCATCAAGGATGCCAAGTTCTTTTTCGAAGCGGGTATGTCGGATCATGATAAATACTCCCACATGCTCAAGTGGTGGCAAACCAGGCTGTTTCATCTTAGATTTGCCATCCGCGACCCTGAAGTATTAATCAGAATGCTGGATAGGTCGATATCAGAAAAAAGGAAACGTCAGCTCAGAAAGGCCAAGGAAGCAGGGATTCCAACTTTTGTGAATCCCTATTATCTGTCCCTTTTAATGGTCAATCCTGAGAAACACCTGAAAGGAACCGATGAGGCCATCAGGGAATATGTTTTTTATAGTAAAGAGCTGGTCAAGGAATTTGGCAGCATCGTGGCCTGGGAGAAAGAAGATGTCGTAGAACCGGGAAAACCGAATGCGGCAGGCTGGATATTACCCTCCAGTCATTCGACACACCGCAGGTATCCTGAAGTGGCCATCATTATCCCCAATACTATGGGCAGGGCCTGTGCAGGATTGTGTTCTTCCTGCCAGCGAATGTATGACTTCCAGCGCGGACACCTCAACTTCGATCTAAATCATCTGAAAGCTAAGTCGAGCTGGCCTGAACGTCTGGCATTTTTCATGGAATATTTCAGGAATGATTCACAGTTGAGGGATATCCTGATCACCGGTGGCGATTCTCTTATGGCATCCGATAAATCACTTGAAGGGGTGCTGGATGCAGTATATGAAATGGCCGTCAGGAAAATAGAAGACAATAAGCTTCGCCCGGAGGGCAAAAAATATGCTGAGATGAGACGCATCAGACTTGGAACCAGGTTGCCGGCATATCTGCCACAACGTGTTACCAAAGACCTGATCCATGTACTTGAGGGCTTTAAAAAGAAGGCCATGAAGATTGGCATGACTCAGTTTGTGATACAATCTCATTTTGAGACCTCTATGGAGGTTACTCCCGAAGCGAGAAGGGCTATAGAGAGGCTTCAATCCGCCGGCTGGATCATAACGAATCAACTGGTTTTTACTGCAGGTGCGTCGAAAAGAGGTCATACCAATAAGCTCAGGCAGGTATTAAATAATTTAGGAGTACTCACCTATTATACCTTTAGCGTTAAGGGTTTTAAAGAAAACTCTGCCAACTTCGCCACTAACGAGCGAGCCGTCCAGGAACAAATGCAGGAAAAGGTACATGGTATTCTTCCTGATGAATACCTGGAAGACATTGCTAATATCGGTCTGAATGCAGAGAAAAGCAAGGAGATCCTTACTAACATCATGAAAAAGTCGGGTCTCCCCTTCCTGGCCCTCGACAGGAATGTTTTAAACCTTCCGGGTGTTGGGAAAAGCCTTACCTTCAGAACGATCGGGATCACACCGGGAGGAAAAAGGGTATTGCTATTCGATCACGATCATACCCGTAGGCACAGTCCCATCATCAAAAAGATGGGTAAAGTCACCATCGTTGAGTCAAAGTCTGTCATGAAATACATCGAACAGATGGAGGGCATGGGGGAAGATCCGAAAGAATACGAATCTACATATGGTTATTCTATCTCAAAAACTGAACGCGTTATGCCGGTATATCAGTACCCGGATTATGAGTTTGAGATCACAGATGAAATGACCAATTTAGAAGTATAGTTTAGCTATATTTGCTCCTCAATGACAAAGCGAATCTTTATCCTTATCATAACCTTTGCTGCCATGACCTTTCTTAGCGGATGCCATGTAGGCCGTTATGTGTTCTGGAATACGGCTGACACCAAAGACCAGGAACGCTTCCCTGCCTATACCATAGAAAATGCCCCTCCAACATTCAATTTCATAGAATCCGAAGAGCTTGTTCCCAGTATTCCAAATGGATTGGATGAAAAAGAAAAATATGAAGGATTCGATCAGTTCCTGGAGGATAGCCACACCCTGGGGTTCATGGTCATCAGGAATGACAGCATTTTGTATGAAAGATATTTTAACGGGGCTAAGCGCTCGAGCCGCCTCACCGGTTTCAGCGTAGCTAAAACATTTGTTTCAGCACTTACCGGCATCGCCATTGAGGAGGGATACATCAAGTCGGTGGATGATCCCATAACGGATTACCTGAGTGGTTTTAAGCATGATGGATTTGATCAGGTAACCATAAAGAACCTGCTCAATATGCGCAGCGGGATTAAATTCAGCGAATCCTATTACAATCCTTTCGGGCATGCGGCCAAATTCTACTATGGTAAGGATTTACAGAAATATGTTTATAAACTAAAAGTTCATAAGACTCCGGGCACTGAATATTATTACAACAGCGCCAACACGCTCATCCTGGCCATGATCATAGAAAAGGTTACGGGAAAGAAGTTCACTGAATATTTTTCAGAAAAGATCTGGCAGCCCCTGGGCATGGAACATTCAGCCACCTGGAACGTTGATAGCGATGAGCATGGCATGGTAAAGGCTTTTTGCTGCCTGAATGCGAACGCGGTGGATTTTGCGAAATTTGGCAGGCTGTACCTCAATCATGGTAACTGGAACGGGACGCAGGTCATTCCACGCGAATGGGTAGATTATTCAATGGGAATCCATAATGATTCCCATGACCTGGAAGGATATCCCTATACTTACTATTGGCGGGTATTAGACAATGGATGTGTATTTGCTAAAGGCATCCTTGGCCAATACATTTTCCTCGATCCTGCAAAGGATATCATCATACTGAGGTTTGGAACAAAAAGAGGAAAGATTCACTGGTCGGCGCTCATTGAAGAAATTTCGACGCAGTATTGATCAGTCTTCGAAGAAGCTGTCGAAGTCAGGATAATAGAGCTTTTCTTTAGCCCATTTTTCGGGAAATATAAAATATCCGATCTGCCCTTCTGAACACAAGCCCCCATCGTTATCATATAATTTGACATCAATCTCGGCAAGACGTTTGTTGGACTCTTTCAGCTTAGCTCTTAGGGTAATTTTCCCTTTGTTAGTATATACGGGTGATTTATAGCGGACCTCAAGTTTATAGGTAACCCCGGCAGTCTTCAGCATGGAAAATATATACCAGCTGGCAATTTCATCCATCAGGGTACTGATGATGCCACCGTGCAATACTTTGCCATATCCCTGGAATTCAGGTCTGGGTTGCCAATCACTGATAACCTCATCACCTTCAACATAAAACTCCATGTGGAGCCCACAATCATTTTTTGGTGAGCAACCGAAACAATTGTACTGTTCTATGGAAGTGAAGGGGTTAGTTATCGTCCGCTTCTTCGATGTAGACATTTTCCGACTTTATTACTCCCTTTTTATAACGTGTTTCTTTGGCAAGGATGCCGTCTTCATTATATTCCTGCCATTTCCCTTCTTTTAGTCCATCTTCATACAGACCAGTAGTCTTAGGCATGCCATTGTCCCAGAACTCGTGGAATTCACCCTGAGAAATATTATTTTCATAATACTCGATAGATTGCAGGCTGTCATTCTCGTAGAATGTCTTTTGTACGCCATCGAATATCCCTTTTTTGTAATTGAATTCAGCGATCATATTTCCGGCCATATCGTACCAGTTTGTGAGTCCATCGCGTTGCCCATCAATATAATTGGACGATTCCTGCAACTTGGAGTTTTCGTAGTACAGTTCTGATTTGCCGTGCTTTATACCATCTTTATAATTCACCTTGCGAATAGGGTTTCCTCCATATTTGTAGCTTATTGCAAGACCATTCAGCTTATCATCTTTATAAAATTCTTCTTTTGTGAGATAGCCCCTGGTGTCGATGGTGACAAAGATGCCATTCTTCATTCCCTGCGTATAGTTTTCCAGTTTTGAAAGAAAACCCCTGGGGTGGTATGAAGTCCATGTCCCCTCTTTCAGGTCATCCACATAATTTCCTCTGCTGGTGATGTTTCGGACTTTGGTTTCCCAGAAACCCTGCTTCTGGCCACTTTCATCGGTCAGGTTGATGGTATCGCCCGATTCAGTAAGAGTGAATTCAGGCTGGGCATATAATGTTGTACCTGTCAGAACGGCAAGTACGAGAAATACTAATATAGAATTTTTCATGACTGAGGTATTGTTTCAACAAATGTAGGAAGCTTAGATGAAATATCAAGCTCAAATCAAACTTTTTCGCCCTTAAGGTCAAATTCAGAGGCAGAACTGATCCTGATATTGTGGAATTCACCCGCTTCAAGGCCTGTTGCACTTATGATCACCTCATTGTCTACCTCAGGAGAGTCGAATTCGGTACGACCGCATATCATGCCTCCTTCAGGTCCGTCGATGATTACCTTAAAGGTTTTACCGATCTTTTCTTCATTTAATTCAAGGGAAATGTCCTGTTGTAATGCCAGCAAAGCTTCCATGCGCTCCTGCTTTATCGCTTCAGGAACATCATCTTTAATTTCATAGGATGAAGTCCCCTCTTCCGGGCTGTATGTGAACACGCCTAATCTTTCAAACCGGCTTTCCATCACGAACTCCAGCAGTTCATTGAAATCTTCATCCGTTTCACCGGGATAGCCAAGCAGCATGGTGGTCCGTATTGCAATACCGGGTACCTTCTCCCTGATCTCCCTGATCAGTTCACGAGATTCTTCAGCACCTATGGCCCGCTTCATCGACTTCAGTATACGGTCGCTGATGTGCTGCAGGGGAATATCCAGGTAATTACAGATATTTTCTCTTTCCCTCATGACTTCCAGCACATTCATTGGAAATGAAGCAGGATAGGCATAATGCAGGCGTATCCATTCTATTCCCTTTACATCGGATAATTTTTCGAGAAGTTCAGCAAGTTTTTGTTCTTTGTAAATGTCTTTCCCGTACCAGGTAAGGTCCTGAGCGATCAGGATCAACTCCTTCACACCTTTTGATACCAGGTATTCTGCTTCCTCAACCAGTGCTTCAATACTTTTCGATTTATGCTTTCCCCTGATCAGAGGAATTGCACAAAATGAGCAGTTTCTGTCACAGCCCTCTGATATCTTCAGATAGGCATAATGTTTTGGTGTACTGATAAATCTTTCACCGACCAGGTCCTTTTTCGGATCGAAACCCAGATCTTTCAAAATGGCCGGAATATCTTCAGTGCCGTAAAAGCCATCCACATCATGAATCTCTTGCTTTAGGTGAGAAGCGTAACGCTGTGAGAGACATCCTGTTACAAAAAGCTTTTCAAACTGTCCATTCTTCTTGGCTTCAGCATATTGAAGGATGGTATCTATGGATTCTTCTTTGGCATCGCCAATAAACCCGCAGGTGTTGATGATCACATAATCGGCGTCCTGATCCGATTCATGCATTACATCCATGCCCCTGGCATTTAACTCGCCCAGGAGGATTTCAGAATCAACCACATTTTTGGAGCAGCCGAGGGTGATGATATTGACTTTTTTTGTCATTATTCGCCGGAATGGAAGATGGAATCAACAAATTCCATACGGTTAAACACCTGAAGGTCTTCCATTTGTTCCCCTATTCCAATGTACTTTACAGGGATCTGGAACTGGTCTGATATACCAATAGCCACGCCACCTTTGGCTGTGCCATCCAGTTTGGTAAGTGCCAGCGAGGTCACCTCGGTAGCGTTTGTAAACTGTTTGGCCTGCTCAATGGCATTCTGGCCTGTTGAGGCATCGAGAATAAGCAAAACGTCCTGGGGTGCATCAGGAATCACCTTTTGCATCACCCTTTTAATCTTGCTCAGCTCATTCATCAGGTTTATCTTGTTATGTAGTCGGCCTGCAGTATCGATGATCACGATATCGACATCTTCTTCAACTGCCTGCTGCATGGTTTCAAATGCCACTGCTGCCGGATCGGCACCCATACCTTTATTTACCATGGGTACGCCAACACGGTCGGCCCATATCTGAAGCTGGTCGACAGCCGCAGCCCTGAATGTGTCGCTGGCTCCCAGCATCACCTTTTTGCCTGCTTTTTTAAACTGAAAAGCTAACTTACCAATGGTGGTGGTCTTTCCAACCCCGTTTACACCCACTACCATGATCACATAGGGTGTTTTCTCAAGTGGTGCACCAAAGTCGGGAAGGTCAGATCCGCCCTGTTCCTGCAGCAAAGCTGCAATCTCTTCTTTCAGGATACCGTTCAACTCTGTAGTGCCAAGATACTTGTCTTTAGCCACTCTTTCCTCGATCCGCCCAATGATCTTGAGGGTCGTTTCCACACCTACATCCGATGTTACAAGGATCTCTTCCAGATTATCGAGGACCTCATCATCTACCTTTGACTTTCCTGCTACCGCTTTGGATATCTTGGAAAACACGCTATTTCTAGTCTTGTCCAGACCTTCATCGAGCTTTTCCTTTTTATCTTTTGAAAATATTTTAAAGACTCCCATTATTTTCCTGATTACAAAAAAAGCTTCTTCCGGTAAAGGAAAAAGCTTTTTATATAAGGTTGAATACTTTTATTTCTTTGCTAAAAAGTTCTTTACCTGATCGGTAGGGATAATGTTTTCTTTGAACATATATGCACCCGATTTAGGTGATTTTACCATTTTGATCACTTTGGCGAAATCCTTCCCGGATGATTGTAACGACGCAACTACTTTCTTAGCCATGATATATACTATTTAATTTCTTTATGAACGGTCATCTTTTTAAGGATGGAATTATATTTTTTAAGCTCAAGCCTGTCAGGCGTGTTCTTTTTGCTCTTGGTGGTGATATAGCGTGAAGTGCCCGGCATACCGCTATTTTTATGCTCTGTACACTCGAGAATCACCTGTATTCTTTGATCTTTCGATTTTTTAGCCATTTTCTTATTTTCTTCTTAAATTTCGGGGTGCAAAAATACGCGTCTTTTATTTAATAACAAAATATTATTATTTAATTTTTATCAGAATGTGACACTTTTTATCATAGTGTTGAGGGATGAGGGTTGAGTGTTGGGTTATTTCCGATGCTCTGTATTCACTACCTTTGGGAATGATGGAAAGAATTACTTTTACCTCAATAGGCGTGATCCGGTCCAACTTCAAACAAGCCAGCGGTACCCCGATACAGGGCGGAGCGGCCATGGATATAGCATCTAGCATAGAAATATTTGATGAGTTCAAGGAAGGACTTTCCGACCTGGAAGGATTCTCTCACATCATCTTGCTGTATTACTTTCATCTTACCAGCGGGTTTTCATTGAAAGTTGTACCATTTCTTGACAGTGAGGAACGCGGGGTCTTTGCCACCAGGGCGCCCAGAAGGCCCAATTCCATAGGCTTCACCGTAGTTGAAGTCACCAGTATACAGGGAAATATCATTCATTTTTCGGGGACAGATATGATCGATGGAACGCCTGTGCTGGACATCAAGCCATATGTGCCCATCTTCGACCAGAGAGAAGAGTGCAGGACGGGATGGCTGGAGGGAAACATCCATAAACTACCTGCCCTGAAGGATGACGGAAGGTTTACTAAATGATCCTATGAACTTAACTACCTTATCTTTGTTCTTTTAAATATGATGGAAAGAGAGATCCTCAGTACCAACCGAAAAGCCCTCCGCATTAACCTGAACCGCTTAATTTACGGCAGCTTTGCCGAGATCGGTGGCGGACAGGAAGTAGCCAGGCACTTTTTTCAGGCCGGTGGCGCATCAGGCACAGTGGCCAAAACCATTTCAGCCTACGATAAATCCTTTAGTGACAAACTGTACAATAAGAACCGTGAAGGCAGATATGTATCGGAAGGCAGGCTTCAGAAAATGCTTGACACCGAATATTCTGACCTGACAGGTCTTCTGAAGGATGGTCGCTCACCGGAAACCACCTTCTTCTCCTTCGCCAATACCGTTGAAACCCTTAATTACGATAAAAGCAATGATGCACATGGCTGGATGGGAGTTAAATTCCAGTTCAGGCCCGGCACCGAGGCCAATGAGGTGATCATGCATGTGAACCTGAAGGAAAACGATGCTTTACTGCAGCAACAAACGCTGGGTGTGCTAGGTGTGAACCTTATCTTTGCCTGCTTTTATCATAACGACAAGCCCAATGAATTCCTGCGATCATTATTGGACAACCTTTCCCGCGACCGTATAGAAATTGACATGGTACGCATGTCGGGCCCTGACCTGGATTATGTGGATAACAGACTTCTTGCCGTGCAACTGGTAAAGAACGACATGACCAGTGCTGTGATGTTCGACCGCAAAGGAAATGTACAGCAAGCTTCTGATATGTTGTATAAAAAGAATGTGCTGGCCTTCAGGGGAAGCTTCAGGCCTATCACCTATGTGGGTTTCGACATGCTGAAGTCGAGTTTTAGCATCTTTAAAAAAGACAGGCATTACCAGCGGGATAATACCATTGCAGTTTGCGAGATGACCCTGAACAACCTCATGGAAGAGGGTGAACTCGATGAAAGGGATTTTCTCGACCGTGTTGACATACTGAATGGCATGGGACAGCATGTGATGGTTTCCACTTTCAGGGAATACTATAAGCTGGTGGGATATTTTTCCCGTTTCAAGATAGGCCGTTTGCGGATCGTTATCGGCATACCAACCTTTCTTAATGTGCTGGACGAGAAGTATTACGAAAACCTACGTGGAGGTATTTTGGAAGCCCTAGGTCGGCTTTTTCCTGAGAATGTGAAGTTCTATGTGTATCCTACCCTATCTTCCGTAGACATCATTAAAAAGGAAACCTCCGGAGACCTGATTACCACACGCAATATTGAATTGAATGAAAAAATCCGTCCACTTTTTGATTATCTCCTGAACTGTGGAAAGATCATAGATATTAAGAATGTAAAAAAAGACAGGCTTTATATCAGCTCACCCTATGTATTGAAGATGATCAAAGAAAATATCCCGGGCTGGGAACTGATGGTGCCCAATTATATTGAAGAGGTCATAAAGACAAGAAAGCTTTTTGATTATACGGGTGACGGTAAACTCTACAAAGACTCAGAAGCTTTTAAAAAGTCGTGCGAGTGAATAGCCCGGGGCCTGCATGTCGAGGTCTAAGAAATAACCAAATGGGGTTGTAAACGTTTTATATTCTGCATTTTCCATCCTTTCTATCGCCTTCTGAAACAATTCAGCTGTAAATTCAGGGCTTGCTTTGCTATCCGATAAATGTGCAAAGGAATGCAACATCACCCGCTTTGTATTATTCTTACCCGCCGCCCATTTTAGGTTCTTTACCAGCTTCTTCTCCACCCCTTTCAGGTCCTCCTCATCTTGCTCTTCAGCCTGGATAAAAGCAGTCAGGATATTATCAAAAGATGCAGGTTCATAACCGTCATTGGCACCTTCCAGCACTTTAACTGTTGGATTGTATGCAAAGCGCGTACAATAGATCATGAGGAGTTTCATAGTGATGATTTTATGCGAAGGTAAGATAATAGATTGGGACGAGGTTCGGGGGACTGGGTGCGCGGTACGAGGGACGGGGGACGAGGTGCGCGAGAAGGACTCAATAGAACAATGGGACAGTAGAACAGTGAAACAGTGAAACAGTGTAACAGTAGAACGATCGGCTCGTTGTCTGAAGGCTAGTTTGAAAGTAGGCAGCACACCTACGCTGAGGCTTCGGTGTACGCAGTAGGCAGTAGGCAGTAGGTAGTAGGCAGTAGGCAGTAGGCAGTAGGCAGTAGGCAGTAGGCAGTAGGCAGTAGGCAGTAGGCAGTAGGCAGTAGGCAGTAGGCAGTAGGCAGTATAAAAATGGCTGGCTAATTTAAAACTAAAAATTTAAAACTTAAAATTCCATCCATAATCCATAATCTATAATTCATAATTATATTCTTGATTATAGCCCTGTGATTCACTATCTTTAGCACATCCAATAGATGTTCTTTCATACCAAATGCTCT
>QMPN01000033.1 GCA_003648575.1 Bacteroidota bacterium | reverse complement strand
TCGCTTTAATGAATGGGGTGTACTTACTATGATTCAGCCCCAGCGACTGGAATGCCGACTGAAAGGCATGATTCAGGTGAAAACCCAGGATAATGATCAGCACAATGTAGATGACAGAATATATGTTGTTGCTGAACAGATTCACCGTCATATGGTAGAAGTCATGATTGCTGCTTACAGTCATTGGCCCTTCCGGTGCATCTGTGAAGCCTCGTTTTACCAACTAAAAATGTATAAAGTGCATCACCAGGAAGATGAAAATGATGATACCGGTATGGATCATATACTTGCTGAAGAAAGAAGTATGGGAGTAGCCTTCTTTCTTATACCTGACCGGCCGGGCCATCCAGTTCTGAACCTGAACGATCAATCCATAGATAATATGGATGATAAAGCCTCCCAATAAGACGACTTCCAACACCTTAATGATGGTTAGGGACATGAAGTGCACGGCAGCTTCAAAGATCTCAACATGGTTTGCTGTTATAGGTAAGATAAACAGGTTGATGCCCAGGTGGACGATGAGAAACACCGCCAGGAACAATCCTGCAAATGCCATAATGAATTTCTTCGTGAGAGAGGAGTAATGGATTAACTTGGCCATAATTGTTGTTTTTACAAAAAGAACAGGTGTTGCTAAATTTATACACCAAAAAGTGTAATTTTATTGGCTAACAAAAATAAGATTTTAAGTGTAATTTGTCGACTGAATACCTTGATACGTATTAATTTTTACTGATTTTAAATAAGATTACATTTATGAGATACGAGCACATCGACCCGGGCTTTTTTATTGAGAACAGAAAACGTTTTATAGGGCAGATGGATAAGGGAAGCATTGCAATATTTCATTCAAATGATGAATTCCCCCGCAACGGGGATCAGAACTTCCCCTTCCGTCAGCAGTCCGACATTTTTTACCTGAGCGGGATCGATCAGGAAGAAACGATCCTCATCCTTGCTCCGGGGCATCCCAATACGCCCTTTCGGGAGTTGTTGTTTGTAAAAGAAACCAGTGAGCAGATTGCCATCTGGGAGGGTCAGAAACTGAGCATAGAGGAGGCCGGGAAAGTTTCAGGAATAAAATCTGTGCAATGGACCAAAAATTTCGATTTCTTATTAAAAGATCTCATGAGCTGGGCTGCAAAGGTCTACCTGAATTCAAATGAGTATCCCAAATATTTCAACCCTGTTCCTTATAAAGACATTCGTTTTGCCAGAGATCTGGCAGAGCGCTTTCCAACTCATACCCTTGATCGTTCAGCTCCGCTGATGACAGCACTCAGAAAAACAAAATCAGCCACCGAGGTCGATCTTATCACCAAGGCGGGGGAGATCACAGGTAAAGCATTTGAGCGTGTGTTGAAAAGATTAAAACCTGGAGTTAAGGAGTTCCAGGTTCAGGCAGAGATAGAATATGCTTTTGCTATGAACGGGGCCACGGGGAATGCATATAAGCCAATTATTGCCTCCGGCGCCAATGCATGCGTATTGCATTATGTGGATAATGACAAACTGTGCCATGATGGTGACCTGCTCTTAATGGATTTCGGGGCGGAATATGCCAATTACGCTGCCGACATTACCCGAACAATTCCGGTGAATGGAATGTTTACTCCCCGTCAACGCGCATGTTATGAGGCTGTACTCAGGGTACACAACAGGGCAGTCAGCCTGCTTGTTCCTGGAACCAGCATCGATGCCTTCAATAAGGTAGTAAACAAGCTGATGGAGGAAGAGATGATAGGCCTCGGCCTTTTCTCAAAGCAGGATGTGGAAAAACAGGATCCCAAGAAACCCTTGTACATGAAATATTTTATGCATGGCACCTCTCATCCTCTTGGGCTGGATGTGCATGATGTTGGTTCCAAGTACGACCCGCTCGAGGCCGGAATGGTGCTCACCTGTGAACCCGGATTGTATATCCGCGAAGAAAATATAGGCATACGCATCGAGAATGATATTCTTGTTACAAATGAGGGCCCGGTGAACCTGACGGAGCATATTCCTGTGAAGGTAGAAGAGATCGAGATGCTTATGAAAGCCTAGGAGTTTCGAGTATCAAATATCGAATATCGAGTATCGAATATCAAAAAGTCCTTGTACCTGGCACCCGGTACCCGGTACCTTTTTTGTTGGTTTGTCACATAACTTCCGAAAATTGAATCGGTTTGCTCTATATTGATTAATTTTGCTAGTCTTAACTTAAAACCAACAAAAAACATAATATGTTCAATCCACAAGTATATTCCGCTAGAAGAGAGCAACTGAGGTCCTTACTTTCAGGAGGACTGGTATTTCTGCCGGGCAATGATGAAGCCTCCATGAATTATCCTGCCAACACCTATCATTACCGTCAGGACAGTGATTTCCTGTATTATTTCGGCCATAACCACGACGGCCTGTCGGGAATCATTGATGTGGATGAAAGTAAGGATATCCTGGTTGGAGATGATGTGACCATGGACGATATCATCTGGATGGGCGAGCAACCTAAGATGAAAGATCAGGCCCTGGAGTGTGGCACCGGCAATATACTGTCGAAAAGTAAACTGGGTGAATATATTCAGGATGCGATCAGAAAAGGACGCAAAGTACACATCCTCCCTCCATACCGTGGCGACCGCTGGCTTTCGCTCGAAGGCATCTTCGGAATGAAGCATGCGGAGGTTAAAAAGTATGTTTCCGAAGAGCTCATCAAAGCCGTCGTGAAAATGCGTGAGATCAAAGATGCAGGAGAAATAGCAGAGATCGAAAAGGCAGTGGATGTAGCCTGGCTTATGCATACAACATCTATGAAGATGGCTATGCCGGGAGTTGTTGAACAGGAGATAGCAGGCACTGTGGAAGGAATCGCTCTTTCACATGCAGGTCCCGTATCTTTTCCTGTCATTCTGAGTGTTGATGGCCAGACACTGCATAATCATCACCATGGGAATAAACTGGAACTGGGCCGTATGATGGTGACAGATGCCGGTTGTGAAACACAGATGTGCTATTGCAGTGACATCACACGTACAGTACCCGTAGGCGGAAAGTTCAACCAGCGCCAGAAAGATATTTATGAGATCGTACTCAAGGCTAATGTGGATACTATTGCGGCGATCAAACCGGGCATTTTTTATAAAGATATGCACCTGCTTGCTGCACGCACCATCGCACAGGGACTTAAAGACCTTGGCATTATGAAAGGTGATGTGGATGAAGCTGTCAGACAAGGTGCACATGCACTGTTTTTCCCTCACGGATTGGGACATGCCATGGGCCTGGATGTGCATGATATGGAAGGATTGGGTGAGAATTATGTTGGTTACAATGAAGAAATCCAGCGTAGCGATCAGTTTGGCCTGGCATTTCTTCGTTTTGGCAAAAGGCTGAAACCGGGCTTTGTGATGACAGATGAACCCGGTTGTTACTTCATTCCTGCTCTCATCGACATGTGGAAGAGTGAAGGCAAATTCACCGAATTTATCAACTATGATATGGCTGAGACCTATAAAGATTTTGGCGGCATAAGAATTGAAGATGATATCCTTGTTACAGAGGATGGCCACAGAGTACTTGGAAAGCCTATACCTAAGACAGTAGCCGAGATTGAGGATACAATGAAAAAATAAAGTAAAAGCACCTCACCCCCTGGCCCCCTCTCCTCGAGGAGAGGGGGAGAAGGAGGCAGGGGGATTAGGGAGTGGGGTGGAAAGAAAATAGTATGAAAATAGAACAGGCAGTCCGTATAATGAAAATCGTTCGCATCATTGCTATGGTGTTGATCATCACTTCTCTTGTTCTATATTTTACAGCAAAGGAATATGCCTTATATCCTGCAATTGCAGGCTTTGCAATCATTGCCCTGATCAATCTCCCCCTCAACATCTGGCTTGCAGTGCAGCGTGGGAAGCTGCGCAAGAAAGAATTGGATAAATACGAAGCAGAACGTAAGGATAAATGACAGGAAGTATACTTTATAAGGGGAAGAAAATTTACTTCCGTGATAAAGGCAGCGGCTCTGCCATTGTCCTGCTCCATGGTTTCCTGGAAAACATGAGCATGTGGGATTATTTTGCCCGCAAATTATCAGCTGAACACAGAGTGATCACCATCGACCTGCCGGGATTCGGAAAGAGCGAATGCCTTGGCAGGGTCCATCTGATGGAGCAGATGGCTACAGCTGTTAATAAGGTGCTCAAGGAGTTGCAGGTGAAGCATTGCTTGATGATCGGTCACTCTATGGGTGGCTATGTTACCCTTGCCTTTGCCGCGAAATATTCTGGAAAGCTCAAAGGCTTCGGCCTGATGCATTCCCATGCCATGGCCGATACCGCCGAAGCAAAAGTAAACCGTAACAGGGCCATTGAAGTGGTAAACTCAGACCGGGGTGCTTTTATTTTCAACTTTTTTCCGGAACTCTTTGCTCCGGATAACATTCCACTCTACGAAAAGGAGATTAAAAAGCTTTACGAGGATGCCCTGGCAACCGCACCCAAAGCCATTATCGCTGCCCTGGAAGGAATGAAATACCGGACGGATAAGCTGCAGGTATTGGTGAATAGCAAGGTGCCGGTATTGTTCATACTTGGTAAGCAAGATAGCCGCATCCCCTTCGAGAATACCATAAACCAGGCTACACTGCCCTCAACCAGCGAGATCCTTGTGCTCGACAAAGTTGGACATATGGGACATATCGAAGCCAGGAAGAAAACACTCAAGGCGATTGAAGGCTTTGCGAAGAAAATCCTGTGAGTAGTTAGTATTGAGTACTGAGTACCGAGTATCGAGTATCAAGTTTCTTTATTAACCCAACACCCAACCCTATATTGTTAACCAATGTTAAAGCATTCTTCCATTTGCCTGAATTATCTATTTTTGTGAGCACTAAAGAAATAAGCTGCTCATGATGGTAAAAAAGCTCAAAGATCCCGGACAACTAGCCCATGAAAAAAGGACGAAGATCTTTTTTCTACTGGTAATTATCCTCTTCACACTTCTGCTCTATGGAAATACCACGAACAACCTGTATTCACTGGATGATTATATCATACAGGCCATGGACTCTCAGGTGGAAGAGCATGGATTTGGATTGGTAAAAGAGATATTTTCTACTACATATACTACTGTTACTACAGGTGACGGGGTCGAGAAATCCTTAGGATACCGGCCGGTTGTCCGCCTGGTATATGCACTTGAGTATGCCAATTTTGGTGTCATGCCAGGGGTGGCACACATGATCAACATCTTGCTTTATCTTACCCTTGTCCTGGTGCTGTACCGTGTATTGCAAAGGGTTTTCAGGGGATACTCCATCTGGTTTCCGTTTGTGATCACCTTACTGTTTATCGCACATCCGGTACATACGGAGGTAGTGGCCAGCCTTAAAAACAGGGATGAGCTGCTTAGCATGCTTTTCTCACTTCTTACCTTGCAAATGCTTCTGAAGTACCACGATAAGTCAAAGATCATATACCTCGTGGCAGGACTCTTACTATACGTGATTGCATTTTTATCCAAGCCAACTGCCCTGGCATTCTGGTTTGTCTTCCCTCTCACTCTCTATTTCTTTACGAATATGAAGTGGAAGAAGATCGGGGTCATTTTTGGATTGCTCACGCTGATGATCGTGATAGGCGGGATGATGCCTTTCTGGTTCCTCGACCGGATCCGCGATGTATCTATGGTTGATAATCCATTGTATTTCGAAGATAATATCTGGTATATCCTGGGCACCGGAATGTACAGCCTGGGATATTATGTCAAGCTATTGGTTATTCCACATCCCCTGCTGTATTATTATGGGTACGACATGATCCCCTTGGTGAATCTGGGGAACCTCTGGGTAATCCTGAGCATACTTCTGTATGCAGGTATATTGGGAGTGGCTATCTGGAAGGCACGTGAAAAACATGTGATATCCTATGCCCTATTCTTCTTCCTGGTAACGATTGCCATGTTTGCCAACATCTACCGTCCTGTCCCCGGCATCATCGGTGAACGTTTCCTCCTGATCCCCTCGGTAGCCTTTTCCATCGTGCTGGCCTGGCTTATCTTCAAGCTGTTTAAGGCTGTGCCCGAATCTGCTGTTAACAAGGGTAGCAGGATCATGTTTGTGATGATCTTCACCGGCCTGATACTCATCCCATACTCCTATAAGACTGTGAAAAGAAATGCAGCATGGTATACCGATCTTTCTCTTTACAATGCAGATATGCCTTATCTTGAAAACTCTGTAAAAGCGCACGACCTGATGGGCAATACCACCATGAGGAAGATTGAACGTGAGCTTGCCCAGCCTGTGAATGTGGCTAAATTTATCATGCCCGAGATCAGCAAGGCCTTAAAGCATTTCAAGCGGGCTGTTGAGATCTGGCCCGAACATGCCTCCTCCTGGAAGAATATGGGCATGATATATAATCATCCACGCATAGCTGAGCACCTGGTAGCCAAAGGCGACACAGCAGAATTCATGAGGTTTAAACGCGGAGCGATTTCCAGCTTCAAAAAAGCCCTCGAGATTGAGCCGGGAGATGGAAAAGCATTGTTCAACCTGGGCTTTACATACGAAAATGTTGGTGAAATTGATTCTGCAATCTATTATTATGAACGATGTATTGCCAGCAACCGTCAGATTATAAATCCGAGGTCGAGACTGGCGAACCTGATGTTTATGATGGGCGACCTGGACAAGGCTGTTGAACTGAACGAAGAGATCATGTGGATCTCACCCGATGAAGCCTTGCCCTATATTAACTTTGGGAACTACTATATGATGAGCGGTGATACCCTCCACGCTGTGATTGCTTTTGAGGATGCTGCCAAACGAAATGCCCAGCCGGAAGTATTTGCTTTCCTTTCCGAATATTTTAGTAATATTGGGGAAACGCAAAAGGCACAATTCTATAAGAACAAGCATACCCAGGCCATGCAGGCCCCAAAACAATGAGAAGCTATATAAAAGCCATCAGCTACCATCTTCCTGATCAGGTTCTCACCAATAACGACCTGGCGGTGAAGTTCCCGGATCTTAAGATCGACGATCTGACCCGGCTGACAGGCGTAAAGAAAAGGCATATTGCCGCAGATGATGAGACTGCAGCGGATCTGGCCTTTGAAGCTGCTAAAAAGCTGTTTGCTGAACATGACATCAGCCCCGCTGCGATCGACCATATCATTTTTTGCGCCCAGGGAGCAGATTTTATCACCCCGTCTACAGCCTGTATTTTGCAGGACCGACTGAGCATCCCACAGCAAGCAGGGGCGCTGGATATCAACCAGGGTTGCACAGGATTTATTTATAGCCTGAGTGTTGCCAATGGCCTTATTGCCACCGGGAATGCTAGGAACGTACTTCTTCTAACAGCCGTAAATATTTCTGAACTGATCCACCCTGATGATAAAAGCAACCGGGCCATTTTCGGCGACGGAGCGTCAGCCACACTGGTTACATCGAATGAAGAGGCTTCCCAATCAGGTATTGGCGATTTTGTATTTGGAACCGATGGCAAGGGATATGATGCCATCATTATCAAGGATGGTGGCGCACGTTTCCCCTACCTTAAGAATGACGCAAAGGATTATACCGATGAGGCTGGCAATATCCGCAACGACAGAAACTTTTATATGAACGGGTCCAGGATATTTACCTTCTCGGTAGAGATGGTTCCCAACATGATAAGACAATTGCTAGAAAAGTCGGGTATTACTGAAAATGATGTTGACATGTATGTCTTACACCAGGCCAACCAGATCATACTCGAAAGCATCTTCCGAAAGATGAAGATCCCGAAAGAAAAAACCCTTTACCACCTGGAGAATTGCGGCAACACCGTCGCTTCAACCATTCCTATCGCATTATACCATGCTATTGCTGATGGTAAAGTTAATAGGGGCGATACACTGGTTCTTGCGGGATTTGGTGTTGGCTTTTCCTGGGCTGCGTGCGTAGTTAATTATTGATTTTTGCTTTTCAATATTCTGACACCTACTTCTACGAGATCATTAATAGAGTTTTCTCTCAGAAATGATTCAATAGGCCATTCTACACCGAATTGTTTATTAACATCACGCTCAAGACTTACTGCTTTGATAGAGTCAAGTCCGTAAGCTGACACCGGCTTGTCCGGATTAATTTTACCCGGTTCCAGTTCTAGTGTATGTGCCATCCAGTTGATCATCCACTCACGCATGAATTCGGGGCGGAAGCCGATGGCAGATGCTATATTTTCTTTCGTTTCTTTTTTCTCCCATTCAGCCAGCACATCAAGCTCTTTATTTTTCCAAACAGCCCTCATAGCGAAGCGCTGTGTCTTCCCACTGGAGGTCTTTTTGATGCTCCCCATCCTGGTGAGCAGGATAATGTCGGGTTGGATGCCATGATCGGCAAAGACAGCATTTCTGATGTTTTCGAAGATCTCATCTTCATCGAAATCCCGCATATATGCCCTTTCAATTTCCTGGATAATGATCAGTTTTTCTTCATCGTCAATATCCATGGAAAAGGCCGCACTGGCATTTTTCCGCAATGCTTCATGGCAATTCTCTACACTATGTTCAATATCATTTGGGGAGAAATTCGATCCACGTATGATGATGAGGTCTTTCAGGCGCCCGCTCACGTACAGTTGTCCTTCATGAATGAATCCCAGGTCACCGGTGCGCAGCCATGGGCCGTCATCTGTTCCTTCAATATAGGCGTGAAATGTTTCTTTCGTTGCTTCAGGCTTGTTCCAGTATCCTTGTGCCACTGAACCTCCTTTTGCCCATATTTCGCCAATCTCGCCCTGCTGACAGGGAAGTTTAGTTTCTGGCGTCACGATCATCACGCTCATTCCCAGCCATGGGAAGCCGCAGGCTGTAAGGTACCTGGATTCTTTTCCTTCATCGGCAAGGATCGCTTTGTTATTTTCGAGTGACTTGGCATCGGCATTGAAATACACAGGCTCTGCTTTAAAATCACCTCCCGTGATGATTAATACTGTTTCTGCCATTCCGTAACACGGAAAAAACTGCTTTGAAGAAAATTTAGCGTGCTTGAAATGATGGGTAAACCTCTCCAGGGTTTGTTTCCGGATTGGTTCAGATCCATTATACAGCACATTTAGCGTGCTCAGGTCAAGTTGCTCAACTGATTCGGAAGGAATTTTATCTACACAGTAGTCGTAAGCAAAGTTGGGTGCTCCTGAGCAGGTTCCCTTATATTTTGTGATACATTTCAACCAGTTAACAGGATCCTGTATAAACCTGATAGGTGTCATGCTCACTACCGACCCACCGACATAGGCCGGCTGGATGAGGTTCCCGATCAAACCCATATCGTGGAAATTCGGGAGCCAGTTCACTACCACCATATTTTCATCAAAACCAAATGACTGCTTGATGCATTCAGAGTCGTGGATCATATTGCCATGCGAGACCATGATCCCTTTGGGTGTTCCGGTTGATCCTGAAGTATATTGCAGGAGCAGCATATCGTCAGGTTTAACTTGTGGATCGATCCATTCCTGGGCCTGATCTTCCCGGATAGTTTCATAGATTAGTAAATTGATATTATCGCTTTCAATCTCACCCAAATTGAGTTGTTCCAGGTCACTGTGAATCTGTTTTGTTGTCAGAATAGCTGAGGGACTTGCATCATGAATTATAGAAAGGAATCTTGGATCTACCTTTCTACGTCTGGGAGGGTATGCCGGTATGGCTACCATTCCTGCCAAAAAGCATCCATATAAAGAAATGACAAACTCTATCCCGGCAGGGAAAAGTAATAAGATATGATCTCCTTTTTTATCATTTTTTTGGAGCTCTGCCGCAACGGCCTTTGCTTTCATCACGACATCCCTGTAGCTGATCCTCAATGATTCATTGACGCCATCGTCGAGAAAAATGTATAGTGCCTTATCTCTAAACTTTTCTGCATTTTTCAGCAGGAGGGAGACCATGTCCGGTGCAGGATAGGCATGGATGTCGTCGCTTGATGATAATATTTGTGCAGGAATACCGCTCATGGAGTTTCTGAATAAGGCTTCAAAGGTAATATTATCTCAATTTTATTCCATCCAGCAATCCCGGGAATGCTGACTCGGTATCAAGCATCTCTTTCTTCCCTTCAAAAACAAAATTTCTCATTTGCAGATTTAAATTTATTCCCCAAACAGCTGTTGTCGGGTTTTTGGTCAGTTGAAGGGTCTTCAGGAATTTTTTTCGGAGTGTTTTTAAATCATAGATCCTTTCCCAATTATCGTAAGCAGCGTCTTGGAATTCCTGTGGACTCATCTTAGCTGGTTTGAAAACGACCTCAGTGAAATTATATCTTTCCCAGTCGTCGGGGTAATTGGTATGAAGCAATCGGCCTTCCGAAAGCAAACGACAGTATAATTCTGTTCCTGGCAATGGTGTGAGAATGGTCGCCTGCATGATATCGATATCAGCGTCCAGCATGTAGGAGGTTCTATTATAAATAGTTTCTGGAGTATCATTCTCAAGGCCAAAAATAAATGCCCCCATGGCCGATATCGCATATTTGTGAATCTTTTTGTAAACTTCGGCATACTTATCTACTCCAATCTTGAGGTTGACCTGCTTGTTTACTTTTTCCAGCTGATCAATAAGTTCCGACTCTATGCCCAGGAAGATAAATTTGCATCCGCTTTTGGCTGCCCATTCAAGCAATTCTTCATCCTCGGCTATATTCATGGATGCAGACCCAACCCAGTCCTTCTTAACTCCGCCCTTCGCTACCCCTTTGAAAAATGCCAGGGCATGATTCCGTGCGGCCTTGCTGTATCCTACGAAGTTATCATCGACAATATAAACCAGGTCCTTGTCGGTGGAAATAAAGTCTGATACAGATTTGTCGACAGGGCGGAGCCGGTATTTACTTCCATTAAAGGTGTGGACCGAACAAAACTCACAGCTCATGGGGCATCCCCTGGTGGTTTGCACGCTGCCAAATTTGTAGCCCGGATTATACAAACTGATATCGGGTGATGGAGCATTTACCAGGGAAGAAATTTTTGCATGATAGTATTTCTTCAGGCTATTTTTTTCAAAATCATGCAGAAGTTCATGCCAGATGCTCTCTGCTTCACCAACGACAACTGAATCAACGTATTGAGAAGCCTCCTGTGGCATCATGGAGGCGTGTATACCCCCAATCACGGTTGGGATCTTATTCTTGCGAAACTCCCCGGCTATCTCGTAGCACCTGTTTATTGTAGCTGTGAGTGAGGTTAAACCTACCAGGTCTGCATCCTTGTATTCAAACTCTGTGAAATTCTCATCCAGGATCTCCACTTCCCAATTGAGAGGAGTGAGAGCTGCAATAATGCCAAGAGCCATGGGAGGATAGATGGAATCCCTATCCGACTTAAGCCCTTGCCGGCGTCTGCTCACTGGATTAATAAGGAGTAGTTTATATGTTTTATTACGACTTCCCATTTACCTGAAAGGACTTGACTTTAGCAATTCTTTTCCGGATTCATCCAAACCAAAAATATCTTCAATGTTCTTTTTGGGCTTTCGTCCCTCATTCACCAGGTTATAGTATTGTAGATTGGATCCGTAAGACCAGATTGCGGCCAAGGGACTTTTTGTCTGTTTTAGGGTTCTGAGGAACTTTTTCTTGAGTGTGTGGTCGTTATACAGGGCATCCCAATTCTTTCTAACTTCTACGAGGAATCCATCCTTTCCCATATTTTTATGCTTGAACACTACATCAACAAAATCATAGCATTGCCAGTCTTCGGGATAGTTGTTGTATACAATATCACCGGCAGCCTCCATCCGCCTGTATAAACCTGTCCCGGGAAGGGGGGTGAGTACGGTGGCCTGCACGGCATCAATATCAGCATTGTTGATGTATTCGGTCCTACTGGCCATGGTTTCCGGGGTGTCGCTTTCGAGGCCATAGATAAAAGCCCCAAGCACGCTGATCCCATATTTATGAATCTTTCTGAACACCTCATCATAATGTTCGATACCGATCTTGATGTTCATCTTCTTGTTGGTCTCCTCCAACTGGTCGATGCGCTCAGATTCAATACCTAAGAGTACCATTATGCAACCGGCTTTTGCTGCCAGCTCCAGCACCTCCTCATTCTCGGCAAAATTCATGGAAGCAGAACAAAACCATTGCTTTTTGATGCCCCTGTTTATCATTCCCTTCAGGAGGTCGATGGTTCTTTGCTGTGACTTTTTCCCATAGCCGATCAGGTTATCATCAACGAAATAGATCTTTTCCTGCTCGATGGTTTCCAGCTCATCAAGTACTTCTTCGACGGGTCGTTCGCGATATTTACTGCCGTTGAACTGATGAACAGAACAGAAATCACACATCATGGGGCAGCCACGGGTAGTTTGTATGCTGGCAAACTGGTACTTTTTGTGGAACAGGTGACGTGCCGGATATACGGCATTTTTGAATGGCAAAAGCTCACCCCTGTAAAGATCATTTAGCTCACCACATTCAAAATCAACAATCAGCTTTTTCCATACACTCTCAACTTCTCCGGTAACCACCACATCCACAAATCTCCCGGCTTCTTCCGGGACCATGGAAGCATGTATGCCACCCAGGATAGTTGGTATTCCTTTTTTGCGGTACACATCAGCCAATTCATAGGCACGTGTAACACTCGAGGTAAGTGCAGTAAAACCTACCAGATCCGCTGCGCGGTATTCAAAGCGCTCCCAGTTCTCATCAAGGATCTCCACTTCCCAATGCCCGGGCGTAAGCGCGGCCACAATACCAAGTCCGATGGGTGGGTATATCACATGACTGTGAAGGATCAGGCCCTCACGATTTGTGCTGAGGGGGTTTATAAGCAGAAGCTTTCTTTTATTTTCGGCAGGTAACATTGAACACAAAGTTAGCATTAAAAAGACATTTCGAATTTCGAATTTCGAATATCGGATATCGAATATCCAATATAACTCAACACTCAACACCCAACACTCAGCACTTTTTATGTATTTTTGCACAAAACAGACAATAGATATGGTTGCAATTGAGGAATTTATTAGCAGGGTAGAAGGAGAATTTGAGGATATGGAACCAGGCAACTTAAGCACGGAGAGTGTGTTAAGAGATCATTTTACCTGGGATTCGATCAACGCCTTGATCTTTATTGCTCATGTGAATGTAGAATATGATGTTGTGATCAGTGCAGATGACCTGATCAATGCGCAAACCCTCCGGGAACTTTATAATTTGGTTTCAACCAAGGCAAGTGCCGCATAATATAGCCAATGGCAATTTTCAGTATCCCTGATATCAAGATCGCAGGTATCGCTGCTTCCGTCCCTAAAAAGGAGGTCAGCACCAGGGATTATAATTTGCTTTCTGAAAAAGAACAGGAAAATTTCATTAAAATAATAGGTGTTGAGAAACGTCGCGTTGCCGATCCGGGCATTGCCACTTCAGACTTAAGCTTTGAGGCTGCAAAACAATTGATTGAGGGACTGGGATGGGATCCTGAAGAGGTCGAGCTCCTGATTTTTGTTTCTCAATCGCGTGATTACCTGATACCTGCCACAGCGGGCATACTGCAAAATAAGCTTGGCCTTCCTAAAACATGTATGGCACTGGACATCAGCCTTGGCTGCTCCGGATACGTGTACGGGCTCTCTGTTATGGGCAGGATGATGTCGGGCGGAGCAATAAAAAAAGGCCTGTTCCTGGTTGGGGATGTCTCCACACAGAATACCTCATATAAAGATAAAAGCACCTATCCCTTATTCGGTGATGCAGGTACAGCAACAGCCCTGGAATATGTGCCTGGAGCGCCCGATATGGCATTCAACCTTCAAACCGATGGGTCGGGATATGAGGCCATCATCATCCCGGACGGGGGAATAAGGAATTTTGCAACGAAAGAAACTTCATTCGAATATGAGGATATTGCAGAGGGCATCAGCAGAAATAAATTCCATATTGCCCTCAATGGCGAGGAGGTGTTTAACTTCTCCCTGCGTGAAGTGGCTCCCAATATCAGGGCATTATTAGAATACTCAGGAATGGAGCTGGAGGTGATTGATTATTTCGTAACCCACCAGGCCAACAAGCTTATGAATGAGTCGATCCGTAAAAAACTGAAGATCGATCCGGCAAAATATCCATATTCTATCCGGAATTTTGGCAACACCAGCTCTGCTTCCATTCCCCTGACCATCGTAACAGCATTACAAGATGAAGTGACCGGAAAGGAATTGAAACTGTTACTGTCGGGATTTGGCGTTGGACTTTCCTGGGGGAGCGCTGTTTTAAATACAGACAAGATATTCTGCCCCGCACTGATTGAAATTTAAAATCGATAATATGTCTTTTTGTGAACTTCAGGGAAAATCTGTGCTCGTCACAGGAGCATCATCCGGCATCGGGATGCAGGCTGCTATCAGCATCAGCAGGCAGGGCGGAAAGTTGATCATTACAGGCCGCAATGAGGAAAAATTGGCCGAAACCTTTGATCGGCTAGAGGGCTCAGGCCATCAGATGATTGCTGCAAACCTCATAGTGGATGAAGACCGTGATGCTCTGATTGACATGATCCCTGACCTGGATGGAGTTGTGTACTGTGCCGGTATCGTTGGACCCACTCCGGCCAAATATATCAGGCAGGATGACATCAAAAAAATGTTTGGGATCAATTTCAAGGCACCGGTATTGTTAAGTGCAGCCATCCTGAAAAGTAAAAAACTTAAAGTGGGCGCATCCATCGTAATGATGTCGTCGGTAGTAACAGAAAGCCCTTATTATGGAGGTGCTCTGTATGCAAGTTCCAAAGGGGCTGTAGAAGCTTATACCAAAACCCTTGCCCTGGAGCTCGTCGACCGGAAAGTACGGGTGAACTGCATTTCTCCCGGGCTGGTAAATACACCACTTATCACCGATCCGGCAAAAGAATCCAATGTAGAGATCGTTGATGATTCTATACAACGCTATGTAGCCAAATACCCTATGGGCATTGGCGAGGCCGAAGATGTAGCCAATACCATTGTTTTTCTTCTGGCCGACGAATCCAGATGGATATCAGGGACTAAGATCGAAATGGGAGCCGTAATCCGCTAAAGCCCCGTGCCGCGCTCCGCGCACCCCGTCCCGCATTAAAGATTATTCACTTATATTTGCTATTACCAAACCCATAATCCCCGTGCAACAGCCCACCTATTCTGTTATTGTCCCGGTCTTCAACAGCGAAGACACCCTGGAGGAATTATTTGCCCGCTCAAAAGTCGTTTTTGAACAGCTTGACGCAACTTTTGAATTCATCTTTGTGGAGGATTGTGGAAGAGATGACAGCTGGAGCGTGCTTCAGAAGATCAAAAAAGAAAATCCGGAACTGGTCACGGTGATAAAGCTCCACAGGAACTACGGGCAGCATAATGCCAGTATCTGTGGTTTTGGATTTGCCAGGGGAGAGATGATCATTACAATAGATGATGACTTGCAGCATCCCCCTGAGGAGATCCCAAAACTGATTGAGAAACAGAAGGAAAATGATGCCGATATTGTTTACGGAATTTTCAGAAAGAAGCAACATTCAAAGGTCAGGAATGCGGGCAGCCGTTCTGTAAAGGCTACTTCAAAAATGCTCCTCGAAGGTACCGGCAAAGGATCTTCTTTCCGCCTGATCAAGAAGGATATCATCGAAAAGCTTCTTGAGCACACCATTCATTTTGTCTTCATCGACCAGTTGTTGTTATGGCATACAAACGATATTGATTTTGTGGAGGTTGAGCACCACAAAAGGAAGATAAAAAAGTCGGGTTATACAACAAGGAAGCTTTTTTCGGTGGTGAGTGATCTTACCTATTTTTACACCAATATTCCCCTGAAACTTATGGTATGGGGTGGTCTTGTGATGTCTTTAGTTTTCTTTCTCTTCGGGCTCAGGTTTATATTGCAGAAATGGTTATTCAATGTGACTGTGCCTGGTTATACTTCTACCATTGTGGCTATTCTCTTCAGTACAGGTATCATAGTATTTAGCCTGGGGATCATTGGCGGATACCTGAGCAGGATATATATGGTGCAGAGCAAGAAGCCTCCTTTTACCATCAAAAAAGTCCTTTAGAGATCAGTGCGGGTTTTTCTTCGCTGCCAGGGAAACCTCTTTCAGCTTTTTCCTGTTGAATATCGAAAGGTATATACGTCCCATAACCCATGGGGCTTTGATAAGGATAGCGATTCGCAATCTGTAGGGGAAAGTGTCAATCAATTTTGTTGCCATGGATAAAAGGGAGGCAAAACATTGTCCGGGGAGTATCCTGAGCCTGATCCATATGGAAGGCCTTAGGTATTTCCTTTCGTAACCGCATAACTCAGCATATTTCCCGGCTGTTGCATCTCCGCTTTTAATTTCAATCTTGTTCAGTTGATCCTTCCAGAGACCGATCTTATCGGTGCTGATCTTTTTAAACAGGCTGGACTGGTATTTTTTAAGGATCTCTTCGGGGTACATCTTTCTTGCTTGCTCCCCCTTTTTATAAAATCCGAAGGGAATGCTGCTGTATGGGAGCTTCAAGAAACGGCATAAGCCCTCAAATTGTTTTTCCGGGTCGGCAGCAAGGTCTTCGTAGCGGATCTCGATGTGGGTACCGGGATGGCGTTCAGCAACTTTTCTGAACCGCTTCACAAAGATCTTCCATTTTGCTGTGGTCAGGGATATGAATGGAAGTTCGAAATCAACATTCCTGATGGAAATGAAATTGTCCCTGTAATCGCGGATGATATGGATAAATTTTGCGTCAGGGAAGATCTTCAGCAGCTTCTCAGTGTATATGGTGTATCCGGGATTCTTATCCCCTAAGGCGAGAATATTTTCATGCTCAAATACGGATTGATATTCCTGGTAGACAGCCTTGCATATGGTGCTAAAATCATTTTCGCCTTCACATTTCATCAGACTATCAAGAAGATGTTCTTTCTCCAATGGCCAAAGTTCAAACAACCACTGCTTGTTCAGTTCCCGGTAGAAAATTTTCAGTTTTTTCGGGGTCCAATTCCTGACCTTCCGGTATTTAGGATAGAGATTGACAATAAACTGGCATTCCGGTGGTACAAGCACATGGGGATGAGCATCGAAAAGGGTCCGAAGTAGCGTGGTCCCGGAACGGGGCCTCCCGACAATAAAAAAGATCGGGATGCTTTTTTTCTCCATTTCTGTGTTAAATGATTCCATCCGGCAGCTAAAATAGTTTTTATTTCTTCAAACCACGAATCATCACACGAAGTTGTGTAAAATCACTTTTCTTCACGAAGAGTATGTCCTTGATCGGTACCTTTAAGATGCGTGAATAGATGAGTAGGTACCCGATTGATCCTGCCGCATAACTCACGTTTGTAGCCATTGCTGCTCCCTCACCTCCATATTCCGGGATCCAGAGCAGATTCAATATTATATTCAATACCAGGGCAGGCAGAAAAACATAGAGGGTAACCTCAGGCCTTCCTAATCCTGCCAGGTGACCGCTAAGTATCCTGAACATGACCACCATGATGATTCC
>QMPN01000032.1 GCA_003648575.1 Bacteroidota bacterium | reverse complement strand
TTTGGTAGTTGCTGGCAGCTTTTGAGTACAAGATTTGGCAATGCTTTCAGTATCCGGGCTTAAATGTTAACACAAATATAATACAATTATTACATATCCGCAACATTTTTTTAAGTATTCGTATGATTTTCCCTGATATTCGAAATTTCTCCTATCCGTAAACCAATAATTACACACTTTGAGCAAGGGTATCCCTCCTCACTCTCCTGAATACTCGGGATCGATCGTTCGGGATGACCTGAGGAATATCCTGACATCTTGCTGCTCAATTAATTACAATATCCTTCCGAAAGCAATTGAGAATACGGAATCATTGTCTAATTTCTGCGTAGGCGGCCAGGAAGTCATTGACAAAGTGGACATAACTATGATTTGCAAAACCCCTGTGAATTATGTAAATTTGATTAATTACCACGATACCCATGAGAAATATACTACTTCTCATTCAAATATTTGTCATTATAGGGTTTAATTCTTATTCACAGGATTATTCTACCTGGGGGGAGATATATGATTATGAAGTTGGCGATGTTTTTCACCGTAAGGAATATTTAATTTACAATGGCTGGTCACCATGGACCAAGTTAATCGTACAAACAGTTACAGATGTTGAGTATTCAATTGGTAATGATACCGCTTATTATCAGTTTTGGAATGAAACAGCTTACCAGGAACATCCTGATACAACTTGGATATTTGATTACTATAGTTCAACAGCCTCTTATGTCAATTTGAATACATATTGTATTGCTGATACTGTATATCATTCCCCTGACTTTTATGGTCGTAAACTCAGCTATATTGAAGATTATTCAACTGGTTCTGATACAAAATGGCGAAAATACGTTGATGGATGTGGGCAGGTTAATTTTTTCATGGAACATATCGACCCTACAGGAAACCCTAGTTGGCAAGAAATTAAAGAACTGGTTTATTATATCAAAGGGAACGAAGAATGGGGTACTCCAAATCCTATCGTTAGCATAGAGGAAAATATTGACCTTGATGAGTCAATATATTTGTTCCCAAATCCAACATCAAACATCCTTAATATATCTATTATAGGGGAAGGAGATATTTATATGATTTTTGTATACAACAATACCGGTAAGTTGGTAAAATCGTATGATGGAGGAATCAATTTCATTAATGTATCTGAATTGCAATTAGGATATTATTTTCTGCGGATTCAAACAAGAAATGGGTGGATATCGAAAAGATTTATTAAACAATAGAAGGAGCATTCTACAAGAATGATTAAGCGAGATTGGATCAACTATAAATATTCTTCATTTGTTCTAATGACTGATTCGTTCAAAAACTTCCACTCTGGATTCTTGCTTGCGATTAGTTTGTCTTTTTTCTCTCTTCTTAATCCTTTGATCTGCTTTTCCCGTGAGATGGCAAAAATAATATCATCATATACCTCATAATACAGTAAATACTTGCAATTAAACTTCTTGGCAAACCCACCTATTTCACCCAAATAGTGCTCGTCAATCCTCCTTTTCAGGTTATTGGTAACACCAATATATATCATATTCTTATACTTATTTGCGATGATGTAGACGTAATATTTTCTAAGTAATTTCATAAATAGGATCCTTTCATTTCTAAAAGCAAATGAATCTAAATCGGGTTCTTAATTATTAATACCGGAAAATTAAAAATGTCACACATTGCAGGTAGTACTTATAGCAAGGGTATCCCTCCTCTCTCGTTTACTCGATCGTTCGGGATGACTTGAGGAACTAAGCGAAGCGTTCTCACGAGCCTTGCGAGTAATACCCCGGCGAAATCCAACGAAGACAGTAATGAACTTTCATCCTGGAAGTTTGCGACTGAGGAACTAAGCGAAGCGACTCAGAAATGTCCGGGTCCTTTATTACAGATTGCTGATTTATTTACGAAGAGAATTGATCTGTTCTTCAATCACCCTTATCTTAGCTTCAGCATCAGCCTTTTTTTGTTTTTCCTTCTCCACCACCTGTTCAGGTGCATGGTTCACAAAGCGCTCATTGCTGAGTTTCTTATCAACACTGATTAAAAAGCCTTTGGCATAGTGAAGCTCGGACTCCAGCTTCTCGATTTCGGCTTCAATATCTACGCTTCCTTCAAGGGGAATATAGAATTCTGTGGAGCGAATGATAATTGAAACAGCCCCTTCCTCTTTCTGATCGGTATATCCTAGTTCTGAGAGTTTACAAAGCTTGGTCACCACCGGGTCGAAAAATGTTTTTGGCTCCTCGCCCTCATTTTTTTTGATTAGCAGTCTTATCTCATCCTTGTTGGCGATATTCTTTTCCATCCTCACCTTGCGGATACCCATGATCACTTCACGTACGTAGTCGAACTCCTTCAAAATAGCTTCATCCACTTTTTTCGGTACAGGCATTTCGGCAATCATGAGGCAATTATCATCTTCTCTTTCGGCCAGAAGATGCCATATCTCTTCTGAGATAAACGGCATGAAGGGGTGTGAAATCCTCATCAGTTCTTCAAAGAAACCAATGGTAGATTTCAATGTATTTGCATCTATATCCTGCTGATATCCCGGTTTGATCATTTCCAGATACCATGAGCAGAAATCATCCCATACCAGCTTATATATCGCCATCAGGGCATCAGAAATACGATATTTGGAGAAATGGTCATCTATCGTACTCAGCGCCTGGTTGAAGCGGTGTCCGAACCACTCTATTGATACCTTGGAAGCTTCAGGTTGTGGAAGATTCTCATCTACTTTCCATCCCTTCACAAGCCTCAGTGCGTTCCAGATCTTATTGCTAAAGTTCCTGCCCTGCTCACACAAGGCCTCATCAAATGGCAGATCATTCCCGGCAGGGGAAGTTAACAACATACCAACCCTGACGCCATCGGCGCCATACTTCTCAATAAGTTTGATTGGATCCGGGGAATTCCCAAGGGATTTTGACATTTTTCTGCCCTGCTTATCTCTTACGATCCCGGTCAGATATACATTTTTAAAGGGGACTTCATTTCTGTATTCCAATCCGGCCATGATCATCCTGGCCACCCAGAAGAAAAGAATCTCCGGTGCGGTCACAAGGTCATTGGTGGGATAGTAATACTTTATGTCATCATTATCAGGATGACGAATTCCATCAAAGACGGAGATCGGCCATAACCATGAAGAGAACCAGGTATCAAGCACGTCCTCGTCCTGTTTAAGGTCATTCAGTGTAAGCTTGTCATTGCCTGATGCTTTCTTAGCCTGTTCCAGCGCCTCTTCCGCGTTTTCTGCAACAAATACGTCTCCATCATAATAGTATGCCGGGATGCGCTGACCCCACCAGAGCTGGCGTGATATACACCAATCCCTGACATTTTCCATCCAGTGACGGTAGGTGTTTTTGAATTTCTTCGGGTGAAAGCTAACGGTATCGTCCATCACGACCTCCAGGGCAGGTTTTGCCATGTCCTCCATCTTCATAAACCATTGGAGGGAGAGCTTCGGCTCGATCACCTCATCGGTCCTTTCTGAGTAACCAACCTTGTTCACATAGTCTTCAAGCTTTACAAGGTGCCCGTTGGCTTCCAGATCCTTCATGATCTCTTCCCTAACGGCAAAGCGGTCTTTCCCAATATAAAGTTCAGCAGCTTCGCTCATGGTGCCATCATCATTAAAGATATCGATGGTTTTCAGTTTATGGCGGATGCCGATCTCATAGTCATTGATATCGTGGGCAGGTGTGATCTTCAGACATCCGGTTCCGAATTCCATATCCACATATTCATCGGAGATTATGGGTACTATCCTGTTTACCAGGGGAATGATCACATTTTTTCCTTTCAAATGTGAGTATCGCTTATCGGCCGGGTTCACACAAACCGCAGTATCACCAAGGATCGTTTCCGGGCGTGTAGTGGCAATAGTTACCCACTCGTCATCGGAACCTTCAATCTTATAGCGCAGATAGTAAAGCTTCGACTGTAATTCTTTATGGATCACCTCTTCATCGGAGAGTGCTGTGAGTGCCTTTGGATCCCAGTTCACCATACGGACGCCACGGTAGATCAGTCCTTTCTTATACAGGTCGACGAAAACCTTTATTACGGATTCATACAGGGCCTCATCCATTGTAAAGCTTGTACGGTCCCAATCGCAGGAAGCACCCAGTCTTTTCAATTGTTCAAGGATAATGCCGCCGTGTTTTTCTTTCCATTCCCAGGCGTGCTCAAGAAACTCGTCCCTGCTCAATTGTGATTTATCGATCCCCTTTTCTTTTAGTAATGCAACCACCTTGGCTTCGGTGGCAATAGAAGCATGGTCGGTACCGGGGAGCCACTCAGTATTATAGCCCTGCATACGAGCGCGACGTACCAGCACGTCCTGCAAGGTGTTATTCAGCATATGTCCCATATGAAGGACGCCGGTGACATTTGGAGGGGGGATTACGATGGTAAAAGGCTCTCTCTCGTCGGGTTCCGACTTAAAGTAGCCTTTTTCCATCCAGCATGAATACCACTTCTCTTCAATACTGGCAGGATTGTACTTGCTGGGAATATCGGTCATATGTTTGCTATTTTCAGGTGGCAAAAATAGCAAAAATATGCTTTACTTGCAGTCCTTCCCTCCTATCATTGAAGCAAATAACTTGCTTGAGAAGAGACCGGCAAGGTCCATGTTGCCCTTCACGTATATCATCGTAGCAGATTCGCTTTCACCAACCAGCACGATCATCTCACGGATCAGCCCGTTATCCAGCTGATTGGCATACATGCCAACATCTTCATTGTCTTCGGATCTGATTCGGGCCAGTTCGATATAAGCATCATCCTGGAGGGCTGCTTTAGCCTTCGACATGAAATTCTCAAGATCGGCGGAAGTAGCTGTTGAATCGCTTGAAAGGATTTTAACCACGTCAAGCTGCTCCAGTGCTTCCTCGATCTCTTCTCCTTCTACCTGGAACTGGCTTGCGAAATCATCTGACTTAAGATCAATCTCCTGCATGCTGATGCCTTCTCCTTTTGCCTGCTTCTTGATAAACTTCTCAACAGGTGACTTTTGTGCCTGGGCAGTCATAATGAAGACTGCCAGCAGCATAAATGTGAATATTCTCATCGCTGTTTGCTTTGAAGATTATTACTCATCGTCATCATCATGTCCACCAAACTTTCCCATTTCCTGGATGCCCATTCCCTGGGATACTTTGGAGATAGTTTCCATATCCATGTCGCCAAAGATACTGATGAAGCCAACTTCATTTTCTGAGGAGATCAGGATAAGAAATTCTTTGATCATGTCGCCGTCCTGGCGTGCCACAAAGCGAATCTTTTCATCCTTATCGTCTACTACCATCAGTTCTGAATAGCCATCCAGGTCGAAAGCACCCAGATCCTCTTTAAAGGCAACAAAGTCCTTGTTATCCACAGATCCGTTTTCGAACATTACGATCTTGATAAATTCAAGGCCTGCCATGGCATCTTTCATTTCATTCATATCTTCAGCTTCATCACCTTCGAAGTTCATCTGGGCGATCATCCCGAAGAGTTCCTTTGTGATATGAACGGTAGTAATACCTTCAGTACCACTGTATTTTTCATATAGCTCTTGCGTAACACTTTCCTGAGCCTGTGTTAATGGAACAAGGAGTACGAGTGCGAATAATGCAATAATTAACTTTTTCATTTTTTAAGCTATTATGCACCAATTAAGGTGCAGGGTTTGTAATTAGTTTAGTTATCTGGCTAAATCTCGACAGCGGGGAAGTTTTGCTTAGCCCCTCATCGAATTTTTTCATGCTGTTAAGGTCTTTCATGCCTTCGTCGAAACGAGCAACCTTACTGAGTGGGTTGGCGCCTTTGTTGAATCTATCCGAAACAAAATAAAGTATGCGGCTTGCTTCGTTAAAGGCCATCTCAGCTTCAGAGTCGTTCGCTTGTGAACTACCAATAAATGGATCAAAGCGAACAAATACTGAAATAAGCAAGAGTATGGTGGCAGCTACACCTGTGATATAATATATGGTTGTGCGCCTGTATGCTTTACGGCCGCGATCCTGTTTTCTGATCTCCTCGAAAAGGACATCATCAAAATCGTCAGGCAAGCTAGCCTGGCCTTCTTCCTCGTAGAGCTCGAACTGTTCTTTGAGCTCGACAAGATGTGCCGGGATCTCCTTCTGACGGAAAAACTCCCTTAGCATCCGCTCTTCGGAAAGGGAGGTTTCACCCTCGAAGTAGTTTTCCAGTAGTTTTTCAATTCTGTGAGAACTCATAATTATTTATTTTTATCAGGGTATCCCTGACTTTCTTTCTAGCCCGCGACAGGCTCACACGCACATTATTCAGGCTCAGACCGGTAATCTCTGCGATCTCATCGAAATCACATTCTTCGACATCGCGAAGCTGAATGACCATCCTTTGCTGTTCCGGAAGGGCATCCATGGCCATTTTCACCAATCGCATGGTGTCGATGGTTTCTGTACTTGTATATGGTGTCCTGTTGTCAGGCATTTCTCTTGTATCGTCGAGTTTTTTATTTCTTATGGCGGGAGACTTCAGTTTATCGAGGCAAAGGTTCCTGGTCATGGTCATGGAAAAAGCTTCTATATTTCTGTACTCACCCAGTTTGTCACGTTTCGTCCAGAGTCGAAGAAAGATCTCCTGTACTATATCCTGCGCTTCTTCAGGATCGCCCAGTAGGCGCAGAGCAAAACGATAAAGTTTATTCTTTATCGGCAGCACTTCGGATTTGAATTCTTCGCTGGTCATGACATAGGTAAGACGATGTTGGGTTGCAAATATTACACCCCTTAGAAAAAACAATTTATTTCTTTCGCTAAGATATTAACTCTTTTATTATCAGGTCCGCGGGACGAGGGACGAGGGACATGAAATTGGAAGATTTCCACGTACCGCGCACCCCGCACCGCGCACCATAATAATCCTTGTATACCTCATTATTTTATTTATTTTTGTAGGCTACTGCTAAATTTCAAATAGAAGAATCTACATATAAATAAATACTAACCAAAAATTAATACTATGTTAAAAGGACATCCAAAAGGACTATTGGTAGCCTTCTTTTCCAATATGGGGGAAAGGTTTGGCTTCTACACCATGATGGCAATTCTGGTTCTCTTCCTTCAGGCAAAATTCGGCTTATCTGAGGAAGGTGCAGGGGGCATTTACAGCTGGTTCTATTTTGGCATTTACGGATTAGCGCTACTTGGCGGTCTTCTTGCTGATGCAACAAACAGGTATAAACTTGTTATCCTCGCAGGTATCGTTATCATGTTTAGCGGTTACGTGATCGTGGCTGTTCCAGGGATGAGCCTGACAGTGACGCTCGTCGGGCTGTTTACCATTGCCCTTGGGAACGGCCTTTTTAAAGGTAACCTGCAGGCTGTGGTCGGACAGATGTATGATAATGAGAAGTACAGAAAAGTGCGCGACTCTGCCTTTATGATCTTCTACATGGGGATCAACATTGGAGCCTTCTTTGCACCTTTTGTAGCCACCGGGATCAGAAACTGGTTCCTGAAAACACAGGGGTATCTTCATGATGGAAGCCTGCCTGCCTTGTGTCATGCCTACCAAAAAGGTGAACTCACTGTTGAATCGCAGGCAACATTTCAAACACTTGCAGATAAAGTAAGCGGTCACCAGATTACAGATCTTTCAGCATTTGCTAAAGATTACATCAGTGCTTTTGCAGTAGGTTACAATTATGCTTTTGGAATTGCTGCCATTGCAATGGTCGTTTCTCTCCTGGTATATGTCATTTTTAATAAATATCTGCCAAGCAAAGAAAGAGCGCCCAGGGAGAAAAAAGAAACCTCCGGCAGCAAATTCAAGTTTGGTAAACAGCTTATCGCAGGAGTCATTTCATTTGCAATCGGAATTGGTATTTCGGTAGGGATATGGTTCGTTACCAGTAATGTTGACATCGCATTTGCAGTCGGACTTTTCGTAGTTTTCGCTGCTTGGATCACACAGATCTCGACAAAAGAAGAACGACCGAGAATTTCAGCACTCCTGCTGGTATTTGTTGTTGTGATCTTCTTCTGGATGTCATTCCACCAGAATGGACTGACCTTAACCTTTTTTGCAAAAGATTATACAGTAAAAGAGGTTGGTGCTTTCACAGCTATTTTCTTCAGCCTGGAGTCGATACTCGCATTTATCGGGGCTATTGCCGGATTGGTCATTATATTCTTCCGTAAAAAGTTAGCGGATAAATTTATCGGTCTGGTCATGTTTGGTGGACTGGGGTATTTTACGTACTACCTGGTTGGACAAAACAGCCCGACCGGCAACCCTATCGCTCCTGAAATATTTCAGTCGTTTAACCCACTCTATATCGTTGCCCTGACCTTTCCGATCATGGCAGTCTTTACCTGGCTCCGTAAAAAGAAATGGGAGCCATCTACTCCTAAAAAGATCGGTATCGGGATGATCATTGCCTCAATGGGGTTTGTCATTATCCTGATTGCTTCCCTCAACCTGGTTTCACCTCATGAGCTACAGTTTGTCGATGACATGGGCAATATAAAATACAATCCCGTTCCGGATTACTCCCGCGTATTGCCTTACTGGCTGATGAGCAGTTACCTCGTACTGACAATCGCTGAATTATTCCTCAGCCCGATGGGACTTTCCTTCGTTTCGAAAGTTGCACCTAGCAGATTCCAGGGACTGATGCAGGGAGGATGGTTACTGGCAACCGCAGTTGGAAACAAGCTTCTGGTCGTAGGAAGTTCGTTATGGGGCAAACTTGACCTGTGGCAGTTGTGGGCCATATTCATTGCTGTTTGTCTGCTCTCTGCAATATTTATCTTTGCAATTATGAAGCGATTGGAAAGGGTTACCAAGGATTCAGAATAGTCATTACAAATTTTCTAAATATAAAAGCAGGGCCGTTGGTCCTGCTTTTTTTATCTTCGCTATTTATGTATAACTGGGGACATAGTAGAAGGTTCAATGCTTACTCCAATTACTTCAAGAAGTTATTTGGGGAGCGTGTGCAGAAGCTGAGCATCGATGCCGGCTTTACGTGTCCCAACAGGGATGGAAGCAGAGGACGGGGCGGTTGCACCTATTGTAACAATGATGCTTTTAACCCTTCCTATTGCAAGCCTGACAAGCCTGTAGAGCAGCAGATCAGGGAAGGCATGGAATTTCACGCCTGGAGATATAAGAACCCGGGGAAGTTCCTTGCATATTTTCAGCCTTTTTCAAACACCTATGCCACACTGGAAGAACTGAAAGCTATTTATGGGCAAGCCCTTCAGTTTCCTGAGATCAGGGGTCTTGTCATCGGCACCCGACCCGACTGCATCGATGACGAAAAGCTGGAATACTTCGCAGATCTGGCCAAAACCCATTATATTATTATCGAGTACGGCATTGAATCCTGTTATGACAGAACCCTTGAGAAGATCAACAGGGGACATACTTTCGAGGAAAGTAAGATAGCCATAGAAAAGACTGCTGCAGCGGGGCTGAAAACCGGAGCACACCTGATCTTCGGTCTGCCCGGTGAAAGTCGGGAAGAGATGATGGCGGAAACCGCTACCCTCTCAGCTTTACCCCTGACAAATATCAAATTCCACCAGTTGCAGATCATAAAAGGCACAGCCATGGAAAAGCAGTACCAGAATAATCCTGACAGTTTCAATTTCTTTGAGCTGGATGAATACATCACCTTCATCGTTGACTTCATTGAGCAGCTGAACCCCAGCTTCATCATCGAACGTTTCGCAGGTGAGGTGCCACCCCGCTTCCAGGCTGGTCCGGGATGGGGCCTGGTCAGGAATGAAAAGATTGTGGAAATGGTAGAAGCGGAACTGGAACGGAGAAATTCTTTCCAGGGAAAGAACTTTGTGATTTGAGGATATCGGATTTGGTGATTGGGAGATGTAAGATCGGATATACCATTTAAGATTTCGGATTTGAGATATATTTCTGAAATGCCATATCAAATATCAAATATGCAATCCAGTATCACCAAATCCGATATCACCCAATCTTTTTCTTCCGTCCGGCTTTCTTCAAAGCCGAATCGATAATCCACTCCAGCTGGCCGTTGGTGCTGCGGAACTCGTCCGCAGCCCACTTCTCGACCATCTCCAGCGTTTCGGGATTTAGCCTTAATACAAATGGTTTCTTTTTTGCCATACTTAATGGTGAAGGGTACCGGTGTTCACTACTGGAGCTGCATCCTTATCTGAACAAAGTACCACCATTAGATTACTGACCATGGCGGCTTTCCTATCCTCATCCATGTTAACAACGTCTTTCTTGCCAAGTTCTTCAAGAGCCATTTCTACCATACTCACAGCTCCTTCTACAATTTTGAACCTGGCAGCTACGATAGCAGTTGCCTGCTGCCTGCGCAACATGGCACTGGCAATTTCCTGTGCATAGGCCAGGTAGGCGATGCGGGCCTCAATCACATGAATACCTGCAATACCAAGACGTTCGCGGATCTCTTGTTCCAGCTGGTGGTTCACTTCCTCCCCACCTGAGCGAAGCGTAATCTCCGCCATTTCATCATCGAAGTTATCATAAGGATAATGTCCTGCCAGCTTTCGGATTGCTGCTTCAGTTTGAATGTCGACAAAGTGAACATAGTCATCAACCTCAAAGGCTGCGTTGAACGTATCCTCTACACGCCATACCAGCACAATACCGATCATGATGGGATTCCCTACCTTATCGTTAACCTTGATAGGTGTACTGTCGAGGTTACGCGCACGAAGTGAGATCTTTTTGCGGGTAAAGAAGGGGTTGACCCAGAAGAAGCCATTTTTCTTAACCGTGCCTTTATACGCCCCAAACAGTATCATTACCATGGACTCGTTCGGGTTAACAACCATTAGCCCGGCCATGCAGAACATACCAATACCTCCCATGATGGCCCACCAGAATGCCTCTAAGGTGATCATCATGTAAACGGGAAACCCGATCAATCCAAGAATAATAAGCACGGCCAGGTAACCGTTCATCGGTGAATATTTTTTTTCTTTCATTTCTAAATAGATTTATATTAATAGTTTTTTGATATTATTTTGATATCACAAATGTAAGCTATTAAAACCAGTTTGTCAAGTTTTTTCACCTCACCCCCTTACCCCCCTGCCCCCTTTTCCCCTTCTCCTCTGGGAGAGGGGGCCAGGGGGTGAGGTGCATTTCATCAATCCAATCTCAAAATTGAATACATTTGCGCCACATGAAAAAATACACCCATCTCTTCTTCGACCTCGACCGCACCATCTGGGATTTCGATGCCAGTGCTGAAGATTCCTTTAACAGGATGTTCAATAAATATGATCTGAAGGAGAAAGGTGTGCCTTCCCTGGCAGCTTTTAAAGCCCGTTATGATATACATAATGATCTTTTGTGGAGTTGGTACCGCAAAGGTGAGATCCTTAAGGAGGTGCTTAATGTAAAGCGCTTCGAAATGAGCCTGGCCGATTTTGGGATCATTGACAGTGGCATTTCCTCCGGTATGGCCGAAGATTATGTGATCGTAAACCCCGATAAGGCATTCCTCTTTCCTTATGCTATAGAAAGTCTTGAATACCTGGCTCCTAAATATCCTCTGCACCTGATAACAAATGGCTTCCAGGAAGTACAGGAGCAGAAGTTCAATATAGCCAGGCTCGACAGCTTCTTCAAAACGGTTACGACTTCTGAGGAAGCCGGAATTAAAAAGCCGGAACCGGAAATTTTTCATTTTGCCATGAATAAGGCCGGCACCACAGCCATAGAAAGCATCATCATTGGTGATGACCTCGCCGTAGATGTGGTAGGTGCGCGTAATGTAGGAATGGACCAGGTGTACTTTAATACAGAGGGCAAAAGGCATAAGGAAGAAGTAACATTTGAGATTAAGAGCTTGAAGGAGCTGATGGATATTTTCTAGAGACTATTTTAGCCTGGCTATAAGGGTTTGGGCGCCCTTGGTTCGCTCGCCCATTTTTACCATAACCTCCGCATCGGGTGGCAGGATCAGGTCGATCCGGCTTCCAAACTTAATCATCCCTATCATCTCACCTTTCCCGACTTCCTGTCCTTCTTTCGACTTAAGAATAATTCTCCTGGCCACAGCGCCCGCGATCTGGCGCATCATCACTTCCCTGCCCTGTTCATCTTTAATCACCATACTCGTGTGCTCATTGATCAATGAAGACTTGGGATTGAAAGCAACCAAATGTTTGCCGGGATGATGCCGGCGATAAATCATCTTACCAGCAAAAGGGCTCCAGTTAATGTGTACATTAAAGATCGACATAAAGACAGATACCTGGATACGATCGCTGTTGAAGTGCTCATCGACATGAACTTTCTCTATGGCTACAACCTTGCCATCAGCTCCGCTGTATACCGTATTCTCATCCTGGGGGGCATGTCTTTCCGGAAAACGGAAAAACCGCACTACAAGGAACATAAATACCAAAGCGGCAGCATACAATGTATAATGTATGAATGTCTGTTCCGGGAAATACCGGTTCAAGGTATACAGGATGATGAACACTCCTGCTCCCAAAATAGAGATGGGTCCTATGCCTGCGGTATGGAGCTTCATGACAGGTACAAAATAATTAAGAGATATATAATTGGTGAAACCAGCATGATGCTGTCAAAGCGATCAAGTATGCCTCCATGTCCAGGCAAAAAGCTTCCGGAATCCTTCACTCCTGCTCTCCTCTTCAGCCAGGATTCAGCCAGGTCACCTATGGTGCCAAAAACCGTGATCACCAAGGCAAAACTTACCCAATGCCACATGATAAATAAGGGAGAAAACACAGAAATAATATAGGCAGCGACGATCGAAAAGCCAAAGCCTCCAATGCTTCCCTCCCAGGATTTCTTAGGGGAAATGCGTTTATACAGTGCATGCTTCCCAAATAAGCTGCCTGTCAGGTAAGCAAATGTATCATGTGTCCATAAGATTGCAAACATTCCAAGTATCAGCCAGGGAGTATGAAAACCCGGAATTGCAGTTGGGTTCAGGTAGAGGTTGAGCATCCCCATTGGTATCACAACGAGAAATATACCTGCCAGATCTCCTTTAATATAAGTTTTTCGAAGCTTGCCTTCCCATAATGCATGATAAACGATGAGCATAACCAGTACCGGGAAAATACCAAGGAATATTTCCACAGGGTATTCATGAATGGAATACAGTGGAAAGAGAGTGTAAATGAAGCCTCCTGCAACTATACCAGGATAGGAATTTAACTTTCCCACCCAATCAATGGCAAGTCGCTGGAATTCCCACATCCCGATAAGAGCCATCATGAGGAAGAGTACAGAGAACACAGCAGGCGAATATATCGCACTAAAGATGATGGATGCCACAAAAAATCCGCCGGTAATGGTTCTGATGATAAGGTTTTTCAAGCTTCGGGTTTTGATTTATATCTGGTCATCGACCAGGAAAACATATAATTCCTTTGGGCCATGGGCACCCATGACCAGTGTTTTTTCAATATCGGCGGTACGGCTGGGGCCGGTGATGAGATTGATCATCGACGGCAGGTCCTGTCCATACTTTTCTTTCATTGCCTTCAGGGCATCCTTCAGATCGGGCACCAGTTGCGAAGCGAGGGCATATACCAGGTGTACCTCAGGAAATACGTTCATCCTTCTGCCAGACGTATGTGCCGAAGACACCATGACACTGCCAAGCCTGGCTATGAGGTATTCACAGCGTGTAAGGCCTGTTTTCATATTGTCAAAGTCTTCATCATTATCGGTCACTTGAACGCCACTCGGGATTAATAATTTCTGCAAGCCTTCATCAATACAATGCACCGATGGCCAATGATTTTGTGCCATGACCGACTGCAGGGTTTCTGCAAATTCAGCATCATCGCTGCAATAGACGAACTTGCCGGCAACCTTGATAAATTCCTGTGCAAAGACAATCTCGGGAGAGTCGCTGACCTGCTCAAATACAGGAGAATCGAAATCAACATTCTGGTAAGGATTGTCGAGCTTCGAAATCAAAGCATTCCTGATACTCTTCAGGACTTTCTCTCTTGAGGTAGTATCGTCCATATTCTATTTTGCTTCCGGATCATCCGGTTTGTCGTCGCCGGGTTCTGGTTTCTCATCGCTGGTTTCTGGCTTCTGGTCACTAGCTACTGGTTTCTGGTCGCTGGTCTCTTCACTTCCTTCTTCGCTTTTCGTTTTTTCTTCTTCATCCTTCTCCCCGTTCCCATTTTCCCCAGGTCTTTTTTCCTCATCCCATGGGCGTGGTCCAAATATCTCTTCCAGGTCTTCACTGAAGATCACCTCTTTTTCTAGCAACCTGGATGCAAGGGATTCCAGTTCTTCTCTGTTCTGTTTCAGGAGTTCTACAGCACGTTTATATGCCTTCTCCACCAGGGCCTTAATCTCCACATCAATTATTTCAGCGGTCTTCTCGCTGTATGGTTTATGGAAAGAATATTCCTGCTGGCCTGATGAATCATAATAGCTGATGTTTCCGATCTTTTCGTTCAGGCCGAAGTACACCACCATATTGAATGCCTGTTTGGTCACTCTTTCCAGGTCGTTGAGGGCTCCTGTAGAGACCTTCTCGAATATCACTTCTTCCGAGGCTCGCCCTCCGAGGGTGGCCGTCATTTCATCAAACATTTGGTCCCATGTGGTGATCTGCCTTTCTTCCGGCAGGTACCAGGCAGCGCCCAGTGCTTTTCCGCGCGGTACGATGGTAACTTTCACCAAGGGGTGCGCATGTTCGAGCAGCCAGCTGATAGAAGCATGTCCTGCCTCATGAAATGCTATAACTTTTTTCTCCTTGGCCGTAATAATCTTATTACGCTTTTCAAGTCCGCCGATGATCCTGTCGATGGCATCCAGAAAATCCTGTTTCTCAACGCTGCTGTGGCTGTTTCTGGCGGCTATCAGAGCAGATTCATTACAAACGTTAGCGATATCGGCTCCCGAGAATCCGGGTGTTTGTTTTGCCAGGAAATCAACTTGCACCGTGCCATTCATTTTCAATGGACGCATATGTACTTTAAAGATCGCCTTGCGTTCTTCCAGGTCGGGAAGTTCCACATGGATCTGTCTGTCGAAGCGGCCTGCACGCATCAGGGCGCGGTCGAGGATATCAGCACGGTTTGTTGCTGCCAGGATGATCACACCGGTGTTACTGGAAAAACCATCCATTTCAGTAAGCAGCTGGTTCAATGTATTTTCACGCTCATCGTTGGCGCCGGTCATGGCATTTTTTCCGCGGGCACGACCAATAGCATCGATCTCATCGATGAAGATGATACATGGTGCTTTTTCTTTGGCCTGTTTGAAGAGGTCACGTACCCTGGAGGCACCAACACCGACAAACATTTCCACAAAATCTGATCCCGAGATGCTAAAGAAAGGCACCTTGGCCTCGCCGGCAACGGCTTTGGCAAGCAATGTTTTCCCGGTTCCCGGAGGACCAACAAGAAGGGCTCCTTTAGGGATCTTGCCACCTAGCTTAGTATATTTTTCAGGGCTTTTCAGGAAGTCAACGATCTCTTTGATCTCAACCTTGGCTTCTTCCAGCCCGGCTACATCCTTGAAATTAATTGCAACACTCGAACTTTTATCGAAAAGCTGTGCTTTAGATTTCCCAATGTTAAAGATCTGACCACCGCCACCACCGGCGCCACGGCCCATCATTCGCATGATCACGATCCATACCACTACCAGGATGAGGATAGGCAACAGCCAGCTCATGCTATCCATCCAGCTGGTTCGGTTCTCAAATTCAGGATATATTTGTTCTGCAAGGCCTTCCTGCTCTGCCAACAATTTATCTTCAAATCCCTTGGCATCGCTGATATGTATGTAAAATTGCGGACCACCTGAGTTCAGTCCTGAAGGTTGCACATCTTCATACTTTGGATTATCCTTGAGGATGTCTTCTTTTATAAAGATCTCAGCTTTGTCCTTGTTAACAACGATGATCTTCTCCACATCACCGCTCACCAGCATCTCCTGCAATTGAGGCCAGTCAGTTTTCTTGGCACCATCGCCGAAGTTCGTAAAGTATATGACGAAGATGATGAAGAACATGATGGCATAGATCCAATAAAAATTGAATTTGCCCTTTTTCTTCAACTTAGGAAGGCCGGGTTGGCTCTTCCTCTTATTTGTATTATTTGTGTCTGCCATTCTGTCGTAAAAAAGTAATAATTACTGCTTGCTTTCTATCTGAGTGATCTCCATATCGGCCCACAGATCCTCCAGGTTGTAGAAATCACGGGAGTTTTCCTGAAATATATGCACGACCACGTCAGCATAGTCCAGCAAAATCCATTCCGCATTTTCGTATCCCTCTTTATTCCATGGTTTTGATCCCAATGTCTCCCTCACACCATCTATCACACCATCGGCAAGCGTAGCTACCTGGGTGTTGCTGGTCCCATGACATATAACAAAATACCTGGCAATAGTGTTCGGCACATTACTGAAATCGATATAAGCAATTTCAAGGCCTTTTTTATCCTCCATCGATGACACGATAGCGTCAACCAGCTGTTTCGAATCTATTTCTAAGTCTTTTGTCATGAAAGCATATTTGGTGCAAAGGTATGAAAAAGTGTTGGGTGTTGAGTGTTGAGTTGGTAAATTAGGCACCTCACCCCCATTACCCCCCAGCCCCCTTTTCCACCTCTCCTTAATGAGAGGGGCCAGAGGGTGAGGTGGTCAAATATTAAATTCTACCTTTGAAGACGAATATGAAGCCCAAAAATTGCAATATCATCCATCTTTCTGAAGTCACTTCTACAAATAAATATGCAAAAGACTTATTTCGTGATGGAAGGCCGGATGAAGGCAGCGTAGTGCTGGCTGCTTTTCAGACTGCCGGGAAAGGCCTGGATAAGAACAGCTGGGAAAGCGAGCCAGGGAAGAACATCCTGATGTCGATGATACTGTATCCGGACTTCCTTTATGTAGCCATGCAATTCAGCCTGAGTATGAGCATAGCGCTCGGAATCATAGATTTTCTGGAAGAATACCTGCCGGATGAGGACCTTAAAATTAAGTGGCCGAATGATATTTTTGTGGGTAATAAGAAGATCGGAGGCATCCTGATCAACAATGAGATCATGGGAAACAGCTTCGAGCATGCTATCGCCGGTATCGGGATCAATGTGAACCAGGAGGACTTCGGCAAAGGTCTTCCTGATGCTGTATCGCTGACGATGATCACAGGACAGCAATATTCCGTTGAAAAATTGACGCAACGATTGTGCAGCTGCTTGAGAAAGAGATACGAGCAAATGAAAACAAGCCTATTCAATCATTTGAGGAATGAGTATCATGCGAAGCTCCTGGGAATGGGCGAGTGGAGGCAATTTCATTACCAGGGAAAGCAAATTGATGCCAGGATCATGGGGATTAATGAATTTGGGAAACTTTTGCTTGAAACGAAAAACGGACCTATTGAATGTGATCTTAAGGAAATAACTTTCCTTTTCTAAAATTACTTCTACCCGGTACCTGGTACCACGAAATTAAGAGTGGTGGTGCTTGATTTTCTCTACCATATGATTTACCAGGTTTGTCAGGGGTTTTTTGGCCATCATAGCGATCATCGCCCCTACTTTCCCATCGAAATCAATATGAACGGCGG
>QMPN01000031.1 GCA_003648575.1 Bacteroidota bacterium | reverse complement strand
TACAACATCTTTTATTATCATCTGATGCCCTGCAGGGCCAGAATATTCAGTGGAACGGATCGTATAAATACCATTCCCTTTGAACTCCCAGAGGATGTCATTTACATGGCCGGGTACCACCTGCATCTGGAACAGCATGGAGTGGTCTTGCCTGAAAAGCCCAAAGCCATAGGTGAGGTCGTTGGAGGTGACATTGAACATAACCTTTGGCCCGCACTGGATCAGCATTTCTTCTTCAGGAAGAATGAAAGTATGGTCTTCCATTACGATATCGAATACCTGGTCGGCTTCAATATTTTTCCTGTCAAGATCCATGGATACCCATGGAATGGTGTTGAAGGTCACAATATGAAGAGAGACCCCCAGCACTACCAGGAAACTAACAAATGAATAAAAAAGTGTTTTGCTGACTTTGTTTCCCTTGCCGGGACGGGTGATGGCATACCCAAACCAGGCCACCACCAAAATGATCGCAACAGCATAGCAAGTGTATGCGACCGTTTGTCCAAAAAGGACCATTGAAGAATCAACCATGAGAATTTAATTTGGTTTATAAATAAAATACAATCCAAAAATAGTAATTAATATCAAAAAAAATCAAAAATTTATAACACTATCTTTTCCAAGCTCTTGTAAGCTAGTATTAAGCAGTGTTTTCATGAGCTGATCCCTTGTAGTAGTCTAGGTGTCGTGCATGGCACATGGTTTCCCATTAACATAATGTTGATTTGGAAACACAAAAGTAATAGAAATTAGATTTCTAAAAGAATGATGGTCATGATATTCAATTATCTTTGCCGCTTAATATTATTTAAAGTCTCATATGTCCGGGTTCAATAAAGGAAGCGTAAAATTACCACCAGGTATGATTGAGTTCAGTCATGCAATCATCAATGGTGATGAGCCCCTTAAGGCTGTCAAAGAAAACAAGCAGCTTATTGATAATATCAGTCCGGAAGAAGTCATCATCCTTATTGATGAATTGGCAGGTTTGGATTTGCCGATTGAAAAATTAAAAACAGGGATCAATAAACTTCTTAACCTGTTTTATACTTCACTGAAAAATTATCCGGCGGTAGAATTACAAAAAGACAGCTTCCCTGATTTTCTTGTGCGCAATAACCGGGAAATGGATGAGAGGCTGAAAACTCTCAGGCCCCTGATCAGGGATTTAAACAAGAATAAGAATGATCAGGATATTAAAGCTCGCCTGCTTAAAGGCTTTACCGGCCTGGTGGTATTCGAAAGCCATTATACGATAAAAGAAAACGTGCTCTTTCCTGTCCTCGAGAAGTTCTGGAAAGAATACCGTTGCCTGCCAATAATGTGGTCTTTTCATGATGATATACGTAGGGATCTGAAGCAGATCAGATTAGTTCTTGAAAAACCTGAACTGGACCTGCCCAGGTTCAATAAACTGGCCGGCGATTTGTTTTTCATGATGTACGCCATCAAGTTCCGTGAAGAGAAGATTCTTTTTCCGGTCATGATGAACAGCATTCCGAAAAGAGAGATAAAAAACATGCTGTATAACAGCAGGGAATTGCTGTATCCTTATGTACGGCCTGAGTTTGAAGACCTGGCACCTGAAAACCCTTCCGACAGACCTAAAAACGAAATCAACCTGGGTACGGGCTTTCTCACTGCGAAGCAGATACAATTGCTGTTCAATCATCTGCCGGTCGACATTACTTATGTTGATGAGACCAATAAGGTCAAATATTTCTCAACGCCTGAACATCGTATATTTCCCCGAACAAACAGTATCATTGGCCGCGATGTCGCCAATTGTCATCCCCCGGAAAGTGTCCACATTGTTGAAGATATCATTGAAGAATTCAGGTCGGGACGGCAGGATCATGCCAGTTTCTGGATCAACAGGGGCGAGCTTTGCGTACTGATCAAGTATTTTGCAATTAGAAACAAATCAGGGAAATACTGCGGTGTTGTTGAAGTATCGCAGGAAATCAGTGATATCAGGAAGATTGAAGGGGAAAAGCGCCTGCTGGATTGGAATAAATAAGCCTGAGAAGCTGCGGTCTGCTGCGAATTGCTGAATAAGTATCCATCTGTTTACATCGCTTAAAGCCAATAAGGGTATGCTCTTACCCCAATAGTATCATCTTATACGCACTTACACTATTTCTTTCTCCACATTCTTTGCATACATCCCTTATCATTTCAATAAGTAAGAATTTTTGAGTCAAAAATTTAATGTTTTTCAGGCATTCGAAATTTTTTAATTTTCCCCTGCTTTCCCGGATACCACCTAAGCTCTGGTTTCTAGGTATATACGCTGTTTTATGGAGGGGAATATGGGTGACGGGATTATTTAAAAAGGTTCTAAATTAATTTCCACAACTAGTTTTTCACCTCATTTTATTTGCATCAGATGAGCTGTACCTTAACTTCCTTTTACCAGCCCGACCTTTAAAAATTATCTCGATCAAGCCGAACTAAAATTGCAGCATTTATTACGGAATGCCAACACGTGTTTTTTCGTATGCGCTTACTGCGCCCTTGAATTACAGGGTATTAAGACAAAAAATAAACAAAATCAGGTCATATGGCAAATCTTTACGCACGACGTTCAATATTGTTCATCTCTGCGATCCTTCTGCTGGCAACGCCACTCAGGTCGATTGGACAATGTCCGGTTGTACCGGACTTCGTATTCGAGAAATCATGCTCCGAAGATTTCAGGATCAACTTTGCTAATAACTCAACGGTAAATCCTCCCGGGCAGATAGATTACTATCAATGGCACTTTGGTGATGCCACTACCAGCACGGCAACCAACCCTTCGCATACCTATCCTGGTGCAGGCATTTATCAGGTGATACTATATGTATACGACACCTCGGGATGCTATGATTCTATTATACAGAATGTGGAAACCACCGCACTGCCGGTAGCGAATTTTTCTTATTCGCAAAGCGGTTGCGGAGAGATCACGTTTGCCAATAATTCTACCTATGCCGGGGCCAATCCTGCATGGTTCTGGACTTTTGGCGACGGACAGATCTCAACGGTCATGAACCCCGTACACATTTACCTGACCGGCGGTGCCAAGAACGTGTCCCTCACGGTAACCGATGATTATGGTTGTTCCAATACTTATTTCTTTGCCATCGCTGTTTTTCCTCCTGCAACGGTCGACTTCACCTACGACCAGACCAATTGCGACCTGGTGCAGTTTTTCGATAATTCTACGGGAACAGGGCTGATTACCCGTTTATGGGATTTTGGTGATGGATTTACCTCAACGGCTGTAAATCCCACCCATAGCTTTGCACTTGGGGCGAGCTATGTGGTTAGCCTTACCATCAGCGATCAGTATTGCAGTGGGCTTATTTATACCGATACCCTGGTTTTTCCGAATCCACCTGCAGCCAGCTTCACCTTTGGCCCTGACGGACAATGTTCCTCAACTCCAATAACCTTCGATGCCAGCACAAGCACCGGGACAAGCCTGAACTATTCCTGGGACTTTGGCGATGGAAACACTGTTAACGGACTTTTCCTGCCCACCACCAATTATACCTATAGTTCATATAACAATGCTGCCTGCGACCTGACACAATCGTATAATGTCCAGCTTACAGTTACGGATGGTATAGGATGTACCGATACCGATAATGGCCTGGTCTCTACACAGCGTATCCCCAGGCCATTACTAATGGATATGTCGGGAAATAACTTTCAGAACTGCTATTCGGTAAACCCGGCCAACCCAATAGATACACTACAGGTGAACAACATCACACCCAACATGGCCTGTATCACCCACCTTGATATTTCCTGGGGGGATGGTACGGATACCTTGAACCTTTCCGGGGCTGATTTTCCACTTTCTCATGTGTATATGAGCCTGGGCGAATTTCCCCTGACCATTACTGCATACGGAATTAATGGATGTGTATCAGATACTACTTATGTTGTCGCCAACCAGGTGAATCCTTCTGTTGGGATTAGCGGCGTTGGATCCAACTCTGGATGCGCCCCTTATACTGCCCGCTTTGTGTTGCATGGTTATACCGGCAATTCACTAGGGACCACCTATACCTGGAATTTCGATGATGGTACTACTGTGAGCTGGGATTATAACCAGCCCTATATTAACGATACCATTGAGCATGTTTATACTCAATCCCATTGTGCAAATCCACTTGCTTCTTCTCCCGACGGCTACATCCCTTCTGTTACCGCCGAGAATGCCTGTGGCATCTGGACCTCCACCATACAGTACATGACTATTTTCGAATCACCCATCGCCAGCTTCACTTCCATCGACACCAGTAATTATGGCTGTTATGCCGATCCGTTTTGCTTCCTGAACTATACCTATCACGGCTATTCGAGCAGTTGCGACTCAGCGGTGTTTTATACATGGGACTTTGGCGATGGCAATAGTTCCAATGCTGCCGAACCCTGCCACAGCTATGCCTATCCGGGAACTTATCATGTGAACCTGCTTGCCGATAATCCACTTTGTGGCGGAACAGATACCACCATCACGATACATATCACCGGTGTGCATGCCGACTTCGTTTTCGATACAGTTTGCCTCGGCAATGAGACCCACTTTACCAGCCTCTCCTGGGCCTACGACGATTCATCATTCCTGAGCAATCCGGCCATCGTTATCACTGACTGGTTCTGGGATTTTGGTGATGGAACAAATTCTATTCTCCAGAATCCAAACCATATATACCCCGATACCGGAATCTATACTGTCAGCCTTACCGTTACCAGCGAATATGGATGTGACTCTACTATGATACATGATGTTTATGTTGGCGGGCTGTTCATCGATGATGTAATTGTTGATTCCATTACATGTTATGGTGACGATAACGGGGCTATCACTGTTCTGCTTGCAGGTGGTACCCCGAGCTTTACCTATACTCTCTTTCCCGGAAACATCACCAATACCAGTGGTTTTTTCAACAACCTTTCGCCGGGCACATATTGGGTTCTTGCCCAGGATGCCATCGGATGCTGGGATGAAACGGATACCATATACATGACAGAGCCGGATACCATACACATCGACTCTATACAATTTACCGATATCATCTGTCACAACGATAATGATGGTACAATAACAACTTTTGCTTCGGGTGGAACCAATCCCCTTAACTATACGCTAATACCCCCTGGTACTACCAACAGTTCCGGCATTTTCACCAGCCTGTCGGCAGGTAATTACAGGGTGGTTGTAAACGATATTAATGGCTGCCCGGCGGATACAAGTTTCTTCGTTACGATTACAAATCCGCCGCCAGTCATTATCGACTCCCTGCAAAGCACGGACATCAGATGTCACAATGCAAATGATGGTTTAATACAGGTATGGGCGCAGGGAGGAACAGGAACCCTTACCTATACCCTGAATCCCGGTGGTGCGAGCAACACTACCGGGATATTTTCCGGCTTGAGTGGAGGGACCTACACCGTGACTGTAAGTGATGATAATGGATGTTCAGAGACTACACCCGACATCATAATCATCAGCCCCGCCGCCATCCTTATTAATACTGTGGCCTTTACAAATATGAGCTGCCACGATACCCTGGATGGGAGCATCACTGTGATCGCTTCCGGCGGCGCAGGAGGCCTTTTTTATACCTTGCTTCCTTCGGTGATCATTAATTCTTCCGGGCTTTTTACAGGCCTCGGGGAAGGAAACTATTATGTCAGGGTAACAGATATCAACGGATGTTCTGATTCGACAGGAAACATAACGATCGTGAATCCGGGAGAGATACTGATAACCAATGAAAACATAACTCCCATTACATGTTATAATGCCAATGACGGCATCATCGAGGTAATTGCCGGCGGTGGAAACCTGCCCTATGTTTACACTCTCTTCCCGCCATTGACACAAAATGGTACAGGACTGTTCAGCGGACTCTCTCCGGGAACATATTATGTGATCGTGGAGGATGCCAATGGCTGCCCTTCCGATACCAGTAGCATCTTTACGCTGACCAACCCTCTCGAGCTTCTGATCGATTCCACCCAATATGACGATATCACATGTCATGGGTATGACGATGGCTGGATACAGCTATGGGCCCATGGTGGCTCAGGCAGCCTGACCTATACACTGAATCCGGGGGGCATCTCAAACAGCACCGGTCTTTTTAATGGATTGTCGGCGAATGCCTATACAGTGAACGTAAGCGATACAAATGGCTGTAATCTTAGCACAGCAGTGATTACCATAGTAGATCCACCGGGGGTGAATGTTAGTGTGACCCATACCGATGTCAGCTGCTTTAGTATGAATGATGGCAGCATCAACATAATGGCCGGTGGTGGCGTGGGACTGCTCGATTATTCCATCGATAACGGCTTTACATATTTCACCTTTTCCAATTTTACCGCGCTCGGCCCCGGCAATTATATTGTACGGGTAAGAGATGCCAACGGATGCGAAACCAATGGCATCCTTGTTACCATTATAGAACCGCCTTTATTACAGATAACAGGATTCACTCCCCTGACACCAACTTGTGCCGGCTGCTCCGACGGTGAGATTACTGCACATGTGAGCGGAGGCAGCGTGCCCTATTCCCATTCCTGGTCGAATGGAATGAATGGAAACCCGATCACAGGACTATCTTCAGGATGGTATACCGATACTGTTTCAGATGCCAATGGTTGCCAGGCGATCGACTCCGTTTTCCTGCCGGATACACTGGCGCTCACATTCGTATTTTCTGACACCATTTGTTTTGGAACCACCGATGGCTGGGCAACAGTATTCGTAACCGGAGGAGTTCCGCCATATTTATACCTCTGGAGCGGAGGCAGCGGAGCGACTACCGATTCTATTTATAACCTTTCTGCCGGAACCTATATAGTTACGGTTACTGACCAGCATGCCTGTCAGACCATCGACAGCGTGACCATCATTGAGAATCCCGAATTATTGCTTGTTGTGAGCACCACATCTTCCCTGATATGTTCCGGCGACAGCGTTCAGTTAAATGCTGCCGTGACCGGAGGAACATTACCGGTGGCCTCATATCTCTGGTCGCCATCAGCTTCGCTGAGTGACCCAACGGCACAATCGCCTGTGGCTATCCCGGCTGTGACAACAACTTATACGGTGCTCATTGCCGACCAGCGGGGATGTACTGCCATCGATAGCGTTATCGTGAATGTTACTCCAAGCCCAACAGCTGATTTTATATACCAGAACCCTTGTGCCAGCAACATCGTGAACTTCCTGAACCTGTCGAATGCCAACGGTAATGTATTGGTGGCTTATGACTGGGATTTCGGGGATGGTTATTTCTCTAACCTGCAGCATCCAACGCATACCTATGGTACCGTGGATACCACATACACCGTTACCCTGGTCGCGCAAAATTCCAATGGCTGTACCGATACTATTACGCAGGGCGTTTTTGTGAATCCTACTCTTGGGCTCACCGTAGAGGCCGACTCCAGTTGTATTGGCAACCCCACACATTTCAACGACTCAGTATCAAACCCCTTGGCGGTAATTGTGAGCTATTTTTATGACTTTGGCGATGGACATACCGATACCGTTTCTGATCCTGTCCACCTGTATTCCCTGCCGGGATTATACCTTGTAAATGTGCAGGTAGAAGATACAAGCGGATGTGTTGAAGCCAGCAGCCTACAGGTGCGGGTCCATGCCCTTCCTTTCCCTGATTTTTCGGATTCTACCTCCTGCACTACTGACTTTACATACTTTACTGACCTGACCGATACCACTGCCATCGGAATTAATTCCTGGCACTGGGACTTCGGTGACGGAAATACATCTAACATACAACACCCGGTACATTTTTATATGGTATCCGGTACATACCAGGTTCAGCTCACAATAGAGAACACCAACGGCTGTGTTGACTCGATCACAAAAGCTGTTGTGGTATATCCAGGTCCCACGGCCGCGTTCCAGACCGATACTGTATGCCTGGGAGAGCCTTCTCACTTTACAGATCTTTCAACGGCCTCTTTTGGGGTGATCAATAGCTGGCTCTGGGACTTCGGCGACGGAAATACTTCTTCGCAGCAGAACCCTATCCACTTTTATTCATCTCCGGGATTTTATAATGTAATACTGATTATCGGAAGCACAACGGGCTGTTATGATACCATTGCACATATTGCCGGCGTTGATGCCACTCCTGAGGCGGCATTTACTAATAGCGCTCCTGCCTGTGAGGCCAGCCTGGTAAGCTTTACCGACTTATCAGTAGCCAATGCCGATAGTCTTGTTGGATGGTACTGGGACTTTGGTGATGGATACACTTCCAACCTGCAGCATCCACAGCATGTTTTTCCCGGTGGAGGAAATTATTCGATCAACCTGACAGTAACCAATTCGGATGGCTGTGTTGATGATACTACCATGATGATCATGGTATTGTCGTCGCCCACGGCTGATTTTATTGTGAATGCTTCTCCATGTGCCAATGATACTACATTCTTTATCGACATCTCGACCCCGTCTATGGGATTTTTGACAAGCTGGGAATGGCTCTTTGGCGATGGCAGCTCTTCAACACTGCAGCATCCGAACCACGTATATGCAAGTTCTGGTCTTTATGATATTACCCTGGTCGTGACCAATTCACTGGGGTGTTCGGATACCCTCGCGCAAAGCATCCTCATTTATCCGCAACCGGTGGCTGACTTTAGTTTAAGTCCCGGTTGCATGGGGGTACCGACAAACTTCTTTGATCTGTCGACCACCACCATTGGCCAGATCTCATCCTGGTATTGGAACTTTGGTGATCCGGGTTCAGGCACATTGGATATCTCAAGCTTGCAAAACCCGTCTCATATATATGTGTTTGCCGGCGTGTATGATGTGAGCCTTATTGTATCAAATACCAATGGCTGTTATGATACTATTGTACAACAGATCAATATACATCCAAACCCTACCGTAGGCTTTAACTTTGAGCATGCCTGCGATGATGATTCAACCATATTCCTCGATATCTCCCTGCCGGGAGTTGCACCCCTGCAAAACTGGCATTGGGACTTCGGCGATGGGGCCACAAGCACATACACTTCCTTCCAGGACAGTGTGTTTCACGTATATAATAATGCAGGGCAATATCATGTGACTCTGACTGTAACTGATTCTGTTGGGTGCAGTGATTATCAAACCCGCATGGTAGTGGTTTATGCCAGGCCAACAGCACTCTTCGAATACAATATGTCCTGTGTGAACAACATCACTCACTTTACGGATTATTCAAATGGATCAGGGGCTGACATAGTTGCCTGGTACTGGGACTTTGGTGATCCTGCATCAGGGTTACTGAATTACTCCACATTGCAAAACCCGACCCATGAATATTCTGTTGCAGGTGACTATTTCGTTACCCTGTGGGTTGAAAATGCGGAGGGCTGTACTAATCAGTCTACACAAATCATTACCGTTACTCCCGGTCCGGTTGCCGACTTTGAAGCCGACAGCACCTGCGTGGGCTTTATCACTTTCTTCGATAACCTTTCTTATGCCATTGGAGAGAACATCATTTCATGGCACTGGGACTTTGGCGACGGGAATTCTTCCATACTCCAATACCCTTCACATGTGTATAGCAGCGCCGGTGTTTACTGGGTTTCTCTTACCGTAGAAACAGAAAATGGCTGTATCGACAATGTCGTTAAGCCCATTACCGTGAATGAGCTGCCGGAACCTGACTTCACATATAGTACGCCAAACTGTTTCCCCGATTCCACCTACTTTACCGATCTGTCATGGTTTGTAGGTGGCAATGTGATCACATCCTGGCACTGGGACTTTGGTGATGGTACCACGGATACCATTAACCAGAACCCGGTTCATTCTTATGCTGTCCCCGGAACATATAATGTAAGCCTGATGGTATACGATACCAATGACTGCTTCAATGCTGTGATTCTTCCAGTATATGTGAATCCCGGCCCAATTGCCGGGTTCGACCATCAGAGCACATCCTGCGATACGGTGTATTTTACCGATATGTCGATAGGAGCAGGGGATACCATTATTTCCTGGTATTGGGAGTTTGGTGACCCGGCTTCGGGATGGAATAATTTCTCTACCCAGCAGCATCCCATGCATGTGTTTATTAATTCAGGAACGTATGATGTGATGCTGGTCGTGACCGATGCACTGGGATGTACCGATACAACCTGGCAATCACTGGATGTTTACAAGCCTGTTGCAGATTTTATTGTTGACAACAGCTGCGTAAACTCCTCTGCCCAGTTCACAGATCTTTCGTGGGTGACAGGCGATGTTATTGTTTCATGGGCCTGGGATTTTGGTGACGGGACAAGTTCTTCTGTTCAGGATCCTATTCATGTTTATACTGCTCCGGGCACCTATTTCGTGACGCTGACGGTGACTACTTCAGCCGGCTGTATTGCAAATACAGTACAAAACATTGAGGTCAATTTTCCACCCACTGCTGACTTTGAATTTACCTCTACCTGCTTCGGGGAAGACATTCATTTTACCGACCTGTCGTTTACTTCGGGCTTCGGTCCCGTAGTTTCATGGGCCTGGGACTTTGGTGATGGAAATACCTCCAACCTGCAAAATCCTGTGCATACCTATGCTGCAATGGGCAGCTATACAGTTTCGCTTGTAGCTTATGATACCAATGGCTGTTACGATACCCATATAGAAAACATTGGGGTGTTTGACGGTCCTGATGCATCCTTCTCACTGACGAATGCATGTGCAGGTCAGCCAACACAATTTACCGATTTGACTTCGGCATCGGTAATGCCCGTAGTTTCCTGGTATTGGGAGTTTGGCGACGGAGATACCAGCAATCTTCAGAACCCCTGGCATATATATATGAGCTCGGGAACATACACTGTAACCCTCACAGTAACCGATATGGGAGGCTGTGAAGACGTAGTTATACAAACCATCGATATCCTGGATGCTCCCATGGCCGGCTTTGAAGTGGATTCCACCTGCGTGGGCTCTCCCACATATTTCACCGACCTTTCATTGCCGGCATCCGACATAGTTGCCTGGTACTGGAACTTTGGTGATCCGCTGTCGGGGATGGCGAATTTTACCTTTGTCCAGAATCCCACCCATACTTTTTCGCTGGAAGGGACCTATACCGTGAGCCTGACAGTAACAAATATAACCGGATGCTCACATACCATCACCCAGCAGATCTGGGTTGAACCTCCACCTATTGCCGATTTTACGTTTACCAACGAGCATTGTGTGGGTGAGCCCGTACTCTTTATCGATCTCTCACAAACAGTGTATGAGGTGATCATCATGTGGATCTGGGACTTTGGCGATGGACAGCGTGATACCATATACCACCCCGCCAACCCGAATATAGAGCACATCTATACCACTCCAGGCCAGAAACTGGTTACACTAACAGTGACCAATGTCGGAGAATGTGTAGGCATTACCTCTAAGCCTATCAACATACTGCCGGATCCTTCCGCTGACTTTGAATATACCACTGCCTGTGAAGATCTTCTTGTGCAGTTTACCGACATGTCGGACCAGAATGGTGGCGGACAGGTGATCAATTGGTGGTGGGATTTCGGCGATCCGCTTTCCGGATCAACGAATAATTCACAATTGCAGAATCCTGAGCATATGTTTACCGGCCCCGGACTCTTCGATGTGACCCTCATTGTATGGAATGACAACTCCTGCCGTGATACCATTACACGAATATTAGATGTAAGGCCCAAACCCCCGGCAGATTTCTACTGGGACAGTTCATGTGTAGGACAGCTTACACAGTTTTATATAAATGATACCGTGGTGAATGTGAACACCACCACTACCTATCTATGGAACTTTGGTGACGGAACCTGGTCGAACCTGAAGAATCCGGCACACCTCTTCCCGTCCTATGGCATTTATGAGGTCACACTCACCATTACGGATACTTCCATGTGTGAAAATACTGTAAGCAAGGAGGTGACGGTCGATGAAGCACCGCTGGCCTTCTTCGATATCAGTGAACCCACCTGTAATGGCGACAGTGTATTTTTCGATGATCTTTCATCGACAACCTGGGGCTATATCGAAACCTGGATATGGGATTTCGATGATGGCTCACCATTGGATACCATCCATTTCCCTGACGATCCCAACGTATTCCATACCTATGCCGGTACAGGAACCTATGGAGCTACTCTTACGGTGATCAACACCAATGGCTGCTCTCATACGTTTACCCGCGAGGTAGATATCCTGGCCAAGCCTACTGCCAATTTCCATTGGTCGGCAAATCCTTGCCAGGGTGAAACGGTATACTTTAGCGATGCCTCTTTCCCGAATGGGCAGGGGAACATCCTCAGTTGGTACTGGGAATTCGATGACCCGATGTCGGGAATCAATAATACTTCTATTCAGCAGAACCCGGTGCATATCTTCAGTGAAGGTGGTGTATATGATGTTTTGCTGATTGTAGTGAATTTCACCAACTGTACCGATACCATCGTAAAATCATTGTATGTAAATGATTCACCCGATGTGGCATTTCTGTGGGATGGTCTTTGTGAAGATACCCTCACATATTTCTATCCCGACTCAAGCGGAATGGCCGTGAGTTCAGTGACAAGCTGGCACTGGGACTTTGGTGATGGAAATTATGCGAACATAGCTACGCCATCACATATGTATCAGAACAGTGGCTACTATAATGTAACGTTGACCATACAGGATACAGGTGTTTGTACCACCAGCCACACAGAGCAGATTTTGGTGAATACCGGGCCAATTGCTCATTATGACGTTAGCCAGGTCAACTGCGCCGGAAGCCTGGTATATTTTGAAGACCTCTCATCAGTACCTGATAGCTACCTGATTGAATGGTTCTGGGACTTTGGTGATGGATATGATACTACCATCTATTTCCCAGATGACCCCAATGTGAGCCATAGCTATCTTTCTGAGGGAACCTATCCTGTTACATTAACTGTAATGAGTGCTGATGGCTGTTATGGGGAGTATTTTGAATATGTGATGATAGATGCCGCCCCGATTGCTCTTTTCGATTATGATCCGACCTGCAATGATTTGCCCACACAATTCTGGGATAATTCCAGTGGTGGTGGCGGACTGCTTATTTCTTCCTGGTACTGGGATTTTGGTGATCCTCAGTCAGGGATTAATAATACATCAAGTCTCCAAAATCCTGAGCATATTTATGCCGATACAGGCACCTATGATGTGTCATTGTTGATTACCAATGTGGGAGGCTGTGTAGATTCCATTATGCAGCAGGTGTTTGTGAGCGGAGGTGAGCCCGTCGACTTTTTTGCAGAGGACTCATGCCTGAATTTGCTGACCTATTTCTTTATCGACCCTGCAGTAACTGATACCACTGCCGTACAGCTTTATCAGTGGGACTTTGGTGATGGAAGCCCGACATCCACACTGATGTGTCCCTCACATATGTACGCGGAGGCAGGGATCTACCAGGTCACTTTAAGTATCTGGGATTTTGCAGGATGCTCCAATACCATTATGCATGAGGTGGAGGTAAGGGATAACCCGACAGCACTCTTTAAGTATGATGCAGCCTGCGCCAGTGATACAGCCTATTTTTCTGACCTATCCTATACCCAGAATGGCGACCTGATCGTTGCCTGGTTCTGGGACTTCGGTGACCCGGGCTCCGGGATGGCCAACTATTCAACATTGCAACATCCTGTTCATGTGTTTACGGGGATGAATAACTATGATGTGAAGCTTCTGGTAAGCACTGATCACGGATGCCGTGACTCTATTGTAATCCCCGTAGCGGCATCATCAAATCCAACATCGAACTTCACTTATAATGTGAATCCTTGCGATCAGGGCCTGGTTTACTTCAACGACTCATCCACAGTGATGCAATCACCCATCATTGAATGGGAGTGGGAGATGGAACCCGGTTCATTTGCGTATGTACCGGATCCATATTATATCTTCCTCCTGACGGATACTACATACCTGGTAAGTTTGAAGGTAACGGATGCGAATGGATGCAGTGACATGATCATGAAGGAAGTATTTGTTCCGGCAGGGCTCGAAGTGGAGGTGATTAACTCACAGACCTGTTACCTGAATCCTATGCATTTCTCAGCTGCTATTCTGCAGCCTTTGCCTGATTCACTCTTCACATACAGCTGGAATTTTGGTGAACCGGCCTCGGGTCCCAACAATACTTCCAGCCTGGCAACACCCCAGCATATATACCAGGATGCAGGATATTATACCGTAAACCTTATTGCTACAGACATACATGGATGCGAGACCACGGTATATAAAGAGGTACAGGTGGATGCACTGCCTGTGCCCGAATTTAGCTTCACAGGAAACCTGTGCGACAGCACCATTTATTTTACTGACCTCTCGTTCGGAAATGCTAGTGGCATTGTAAGCTGGCATTGGGACTTTGGTGATGGCTCACCGCCGGAACTGCTCACATCCCCTCCGGGGCATACATCTCATTTTTATGAGGATGAAGGTGTGTATACAGTGGCTCTGAGCGTGACCAATGCACTTGGTTGTATAAATACGGTCACCCATGAGGTAGAGCGTGAACCATGTCTGAATGCAGCCTTCTTTGTGCTGAATAATGCTACCTGTGAAAGGAGTACTATTTCCTTTGCAGATCATTCTTCGGTTGATTTCCTGATCGAGCAGTGGCAATGGAGTTTCGGCGATGGTACGGACACGCTTTACACTGCAAAAGCAGATACTGTCAATCACTATTACGGCACCTCCGGTGATTATTATGTACAACTTATCGTGAGTGCTGTTTTCAATGGTGTTGTAGTTGCTGATACTTTTGCGCAGAACATACAAATCAGTCGTACACCTCAACCGACTTTCAGTAATCAAACTGTATGTTTCGGTGATCCAACAAAGTTCATTGATGAAACAGAACAGAATGGGGCAGTGATCACACAATGGAGCTGGGACTTTAATACCGGGAATGTTGGAGACACATCTGTGTTCAGGAATCCACTTTTCAAATTCGATACAGCAGGTACTTATAATGTCAGTCTGGTGGTAGTTAACCAGTATGGATGTATGGACTCTGTTACCCAGGAAGTGTGGGTTGATCATATTCCTATGGCTGATTTCGAATATTCAGGTCCATGTGAGGGAGAATTTGTTCATTTTACTGACCTTTCGGAGGGCTTCGATTCAGAGATCACCTCCTGGAAATGGAACTTCAATGATCCGGTCCAGATAGCAGATACTTCAAGTGCTCAAAATCCATCATGGCTTTACGCTCAGCAGGGCTCCAATACGGTGAGCCTGATTGTGGAGAATCAAAATGGTTGTATCGACACTGCTTTGATCGATGTTACAATCATGAATTCGCCGACAGCAAACTTTAGCCTGATCCGGAATTATGAAGATGTGCCGGGATCGGTATTGCTGGAAGATCTTTCGAGCGGAGCAGAAAACTATCTCTGGGACTTTGGCGATGGCTACGAAGTATGGGATAATAACCCGCCTGTTGATCATCTGTATGAAGATGAAGGCGAATACATGATCACTCTGGTAGTTTGGAATGATGTGGGTTGCCCGGATACGGCTATGCTGGGGTATGACTTCATTTATAAGAGCCTGTTCATACCCAATGCCCTGGCTCCGGCCAGCAGCAATCCGGAGGTGAAGGTATTTAAGCCAAAAGGAAAGAACCTGTCTGAGTTTTATATCGCCGTACACGATTCATGGGGCAACCTGCTCTGGGAAAGCGACCGTCTTGATGAGGATGGAAGACCTGTGGATGCCTGGGATGGCACCTATGATGGGAAGCTGCTTCCGACAGATGTTTACATCTGGCGAGCAAGGGCTGTTTTCCGTGATGGCACCTTCTGGGAAGGCACATCGGTTGGTAACAATGAAGGCAGCTCAGGAACCACCCAGGGCAATGTAACCTTAGTACGATAATCATGATCAGAAAAACTACAGATATGAAAGCATCAGCGAAATATATCACAGGAAGCACTGCTAAGCTAAAAATAAGCCTCTTGTCACTGATTGTCTTCCTCTTTATTATGCCTGCTTTGCAGAGCCAGGATCATCAGTTCTCGCAATTCACCAACCTTCCCCTGTATTATAACCCTGCCTATACCGGCCTGGCAAAGGGAATGCGGGCCAAGTTTGCCTACAGGCGGCAATGGGTGAAAATGCCCCAGGATTTCAAGGCCATGAACTTTAACATGGATATTGCTGCCAGGGGGATACCTGGTTCCGGGGGGATGGGATTGATGTTTGACTCATCGAATGAAGGCGGAGGCCTGATCAAGCGCAATTCATTCGGCCTCAACCTTTCGGTGCGCATTCCCATCATGAAAAGTATGGTATCGCAGCTGGGTATTTCAGCCTCTTTTGTACAAAAATACATCGACTGGACCCGCCTGGTATTCAGCGATCAGCTGGATGAGAGCTATGGCAATGTGCGGCCATCTGAATTTGTCCCTCCCAGTTCCAACAAGGTAAGCTATCCCGACTTTGCCGTTGGGGGTATCTTTCGCTTCGCGGCTGATGCCGGGAAGGAGAATGAGGTAATTGGAACCTTTGGTTTTGCTATTCATCATGTGTTTGAACCCAATGAGTCATTCATTAATATGGAATCCAAGCTTCCCATTAAAGTGGTTGCTTCTGCAGACTTTCAGTTTCAGCAGGGCGACAGGGCCAGATATCGGAATGAACGCGGGGGCTTTAAGTATAATCCTGCCCTTATATACATGACCCAGGCGGGACTTGATTCATGGTCGATAGGGCTCAATATTTATAAGCATCCACTCTATGTCGGGGTGTGGTACAGGAACAGCGAATTCCAGTTCCTGGATAACGATGCCCTGGTGGTATTGCTTGGACTAAACGCCAATATGGGAGACAATGTAAGGATGAAACTGATGTACAGCTATGACATCATGCTGACAGAGATTACCCGCGCTACAGGTGGTTCTCATGAGCTAACGCTAATCTTTGAGATGGATGAAATGCGCCTGTTTGGCAATTCCGGGGGGAATAATTTCGGCAACCGGCGTATGGGGAATATGCCACGTGCACTGGAGTGCTCCCCGTTTTAGGGATACAAAGTGTTGATGCTAACCACCAGGGAATCTTTGCATGCTGCAGCCCTTTCTTTGTGAATGCTGATAGTCGTTTCATTCACATTTTTAAGCTGTACTTTCTGCCGGGCAATATCCTGCTTCGATGATATCAGCCCAAGGCAGCTAAAAAGTTCGAGGGCGATGGCCAGAAGAATGATTTTAATGAATTGCATGGCAGTATGATTCTTTTCCCGGGGTGGTATGACCTTTCGTTCTGCTCCAATCGGCAGTTCAAAGAAAACATATAGCGACGAATTCTTGGCATAATCATAACCTTCCTCAAAAGCAGGGTTCCCGACAATATCAATACCTGACCCCCAAGTTCATCATGGTTCCGCTGAATTCATATCCCCCGCCCGTGGATTTTGCCATGCCGGAGAACATCATCAGGCATAGCAGGATGATGAAGGGCTTTATAGATATTCGTTTATTTTTCTTCACCTTCTGTGATATCTCCTTTTTCAGATAATAAAATAGCAATCCATTGGGCAGAAGGAATTTGTGAGCAAATAATCACAATAACCGCCATGATGGGTACCGCCAGGATCATTCCCGTAATTCCCCATATCATTCCCCATAAAGCAAGGGAAATAATCACCACCACCGCACTCAGGTTGGTGCCTTTACCCATGACCATTGGCTGAATGAAATTTCCGATAATGATCTGGACGCCTTCCATGGCTGCAAAGACAAAAATGAACTGCATCAGATGGCCTGAAATAATTACAGCAAATATAGCCGGCAAAAGTGATGAGACCAATGGTCCGATATAAGGAATGAAATTGAGGATGAATACAAGGAATGACCACAAGAAAGCGTATTCAACTCCCATGACCAGCAGGATCACATAACTGATAGCTCCTGTAACCAGGCTGATCAAAGCCATGGAAGAAATATAGTAACGAACGGAATCGCTGATGCTACGCATGTTCTTTATAAACTTGGTGTATTCAGTCCTTTTTACGGGAAATAATTTATCCAGTTTTTTACGGCCCGCTTCACCTGCCATAAGTAAAAAGACCACATAGACCAGTACTACTGCGGAGTTGGCTAATATTCCCGACAGGGAATTCACTGCTGATGTTGCCATAGATGCCAGGTCGAGGCCGCGCAACCATTTTTGAATATATTCGGTATACTTGGGATCACTGATAAATGAAGTTGCTTTACTGTATGATTCATGCAGATTGGCAATATAGTCGGGCATGGAAGCCACAATGCCTTCAACGTTGACGATGAGTAATTCTGCGATGGCGTAC